>NZ_JBATIY010000156.1:0-9965 GCF_049668085.1 Sulfurovum sp.
GTACTCTGTCCCTGCTATGTCATTATCTATAGTAGCAGGGATGCCTGCAAAGCTTAGTCCCTCACTCTCATCACTCAGTGCCTGTATCCCTTTAAAAGAACCATCTCCACCCAAAACGATCAAAGAATCTATGCCATGGGATTTGAGGTTTGAAACTGCTTGTTTGCGATACTCCTCTTTCATAAAACGCTTAGAACGAGAAGAGTGTATCTTCGTGCCGCCTCTTGAAATGATGCCGGCGACATCACGGTAGTCAGCCTTAACTATCTTGTTGTCTATCAAGCCTTCAAAACCACTATCTACAAAAAATGGTGTAAGTCCTTTTGCAATACTGTATTCAACAAAACGTTTCAATGCAGCATTCATGCCTGAAACATCACCACCGGAACAGAGTATCGCTATATTTTGCATAGTTTGCCTTTAGAATTAATATGAAAAATTATAACATTAAAAACTATTCAAAGTAATTCAGCCTAAATATATGTATAATATTCATATGAAAAAAAAGTCCAAAGAATAGTCTGAAACATTAGAACAGATCAAAGCCATTATCAGTGACCCCACCTTTGAAGTTGCAGAGGAAGATAAAAATTTTATCTACTCTGATGAAGCCAGAGGAGTAAGACTTCAGCTTGATTATCTTAAGGCAGAGGTCAAGATGCAAAAACAAGGCATTGATCATACCATCGTCGTATTTGGCAGTGCGCGTATTGTTGAGTTTGATGATGCGATGAAAGCATTGAAAAAGATTGAAAAAGAGTTGGAAGACTCTCCTCATTCAGAAAAACTTCTTACTGCACTCAAAAAAGCAGAAAGTATGGTACGTAAAAGTATTTACTATGATGAAGCCCGTAGTTTTGGTCAGCTGGTCGGAAAAAGTGGTAAAAACCCTGAAGACTGTCATGTCACTTTGATGACTGGAGGTGGCCCAGGTATCATGGAGGCAGCAAATCGTGGTGCCCTGGATGTTGGTGCTAAGTCCATAGGTCTAAATATCGACCTGGCACATGAACAGTTTCCAAATCCCTACATTACTCCAGATCTCTGTTTTCAATTTCGTTACTTTGCCATGCGCAAACTCCATTTTATGCAGCGTGCCAGGGCGTTGGTCGTTTTCCCGGGTGGCTTTGGAACCATGGATGAACTCTTTGAGATACTCACACTGATTCAAACATTAAAAAGCCCTTCTATTCCTGTTGTCTTAGTAGGTAAAGAGTATTGGGAACGCGCTGTTAATTTTGAATTTTTAAAAGAAGAAGATGTCATTGAAGCCAATGATCTTAATATGATCACCTATGCAGATAATGCCCAGGAAGCATGGGATGCAATTATCCAATGGCATAAAGAGAATAAAACTCCCCTCTTTTAATCCCAAATCTTTGAAATAGAAGATTTGGCTTTACTGCCATAAAACAAAAAGCACCATTACGCTATAATCGCGACAATTATTATACATAGGGACAAAAGCTATGAGCGAAACAACTGAAAAAAAAGCAACATATAACCCAAAAGAAGTAGAAGATCATTACTATAAACTCTGTGAAGAGCGTGGGTATTTTGAAATAGAGGGGAATAAGAGTATACAGGAAACAGGTAAAAACTTCTCCATCATGATGCCTCCACCAAATGTTACTGGTTCTCTACATATCGGACATGCCCTCACCTTTACACTTCAAGACATCATTACGCGTTATAAGCGTATGGATGGATTCAAAACACTTTGGCAGCCTGGTACTGACCATGCGGGTATTGCTACGCAAAATATCGTTGAGAAACAACTTTTAGCTGAAGGTACTACCAAAGAAGCGTTAGGACGTGAGAAGTTTCTTGAGCGTGCTTGGCTTCAAAAAGAGACAAGTGGCGGGAATATCGTGCATCAAATGCGTAAATTAGGTGTTACTCCTGCATGGAAGCGTGAACGTTTCACCATGGATGAAGGGCTCAAAGAAGCAGTCAAAGAAGCGTTTGTTTCGCTTTATAATGAAGGTCACATCACTCAAAACAACTACATGGTAAACTGGTGTACACATGATGGTGCACTCTCTGATATCGAAGTAGAACACGATGAAGTAAATGGTAAGTTCTATACGATGATCTATAAATTTGCTGATGGTTCAGGAGAGTTGGAAGTAGCGACTACTAGACCAGAAACATACTTTGGGGATACAGCCATTATGGTACACCCTGACGATGATCGCTATACAGACATCGTAGGAAAAGAAGTACTTTTACCGCTCACAGACAGAACGATCAAAGTCATTACCGATACACATGTAGATATGGAATTTGGTACGGGTGTAGTTAAAGTAACACCTGCACATGACCAAAATGACTACGCTGTAGGAAAAAGACATGACTTGGAGTTTATCAAAGTCTTTGATGAAAAAGGTATCTTAAACGACTACTGTGGTGAATTTGCAGGGTTGGAAAGACTTGAAGCCAGACCTGTCATTGTTAAAAAACTTGAAGAAGAAGGCTATATCGTTAAGATCGAAGAACATGTACATCAAGTAGGTCATTGTTATAGATGTAAAAATATTGTTGAACCTTTTATCTCTCAACAATGGTTCTTGAGTGAAAAAATAGCTGAGAATTCTATCAAAGAGACTAAAAAACACAACAACTTTCACCCTGCACACTGGATAAACTCTTACACCGCATGGATGGATGAACTTCGTCCTTGGTGTATCTCTCGTCAACTTTGGTGGGGACACAGAATCCCTGTCTTTACCTGTGATGACTGTGGTCACCAATGGGTAGATAAAGAAGATGAGCCTGAGGCCTGTCCAAAATGTGCATCAAAAAAGCTGACACAGGACCCTGATGTACTCGATACATGGTTTTCATCAGCTTTATGGGCGATGTCGCCTTTAGGTTGGGGAAATAACGGGAAACTCTCTGAACTCTATAATGAAACTGACATGGAAGACTTTTATCCTAATTCACTGCTGATCACAGGTTTTGACATTATGTTCTTCTGGGTAGCAAGAATGATGATGATGGGAGAACATTTCCAAGGAAAACTCCCATTTGAAGATATCTACATGCATGCGCTTGTAAGAGATGAAACTGGTGCTAAAATGTCTAAATCAAAAGGAAATGTAATTGATCCGCTTGATATGGTTGAAGAGCACTCTGCAGACATCATAAGATTTACTTTGGCATACTTGGCTGTGCAAGGTCGTGACATCAAACTGGGTGCAAAGAACTTAGAGCAGTTTAGAAACTTTACCAATAAACTTTACAATGCAACAAATTACCTACAACTTAACGTTGAGACTTTCCCTGAACTTAATAATATTGAAGTCAAAACACCACTTGGTCGTTATATGCAAAGCCGTTTGAGCCTTGCAGTAGAAAAGATCCGTGTCTCTATTGAGTCTTATAAATTTGATGAGTCAGCCAAAACGCTCTATAACTTCGTATGGAACGAATTTTGTGATTGGGGTATTGAATACTCTAAGGCAGACAGAGAGAGCATTGTAGAACTTGGAGCTATCTTCAAAGAGACACTGAAAATGGTATCTCCATTTATGCCATTTATCTCTGACCACCTTTACCACAAACTCTCAGGTACTACACTTGAAGAGGGTGAGTCACTCATGGTCATGAACTTCCCGAAAGAGATCAAAAGAGACGAAGAAGCTGAAAATATGTTTGCGATCATTGAAGAGTCTATTACTGCACTGAGACGTGCAAAAGTAGTCATCGATATGGGTAACAGCAAGATAGAAAAAGCCTACATCAAACTAGATGTGAACATAGATACTGAAATGGCTCGTCCATTCATCCAAAAATTGGCTAAAGTAGAAAATATAGAATTTGTAGATGCAAAAGTGGCAGATTCTATTACAGATGTTTCTGATAACCTTGAAGTGTATCTGCCAACAGGTGAGATAGATATGACACCTATTATTTCCAAGTTGACACGCCAGAAAGAAAAACTTGAAAAAGAGATACAAAAACTTAGCGGTATGCTAAACAACGAAAAATTTGTTGCCAATGCACCCGCTGAAGTTCTGGCTACAAACAAACAGGCATTGGAAGATGCACAAAATAAAATCACTAAAGTAAGTGCAGAACTTACAGGGTTTGGTGTATAATGACTCCTCTAGCACAAGAAGCATACAACGTTCTACTGGCAAAAGAGTATGAGAAGGCTTTCGAGCTTTATACAGCGCTTGAACAGCAAAAAGACCCTGTCTCTTACTACTACCTAGGGTTCCTCTATTTTAGAGGTTATGGTGTTGATCAAGACACTAAAAAAGCATTCGATTACTATCTTGAAGCAGCGACAAGAGAAGTACCTGTAGCACAATTTGAAGTAGCACTCATGCTTGAAAATGGTGAAGGTTGTGAGAAAAATGAATCAGAAGCAGCCTTTTGGTACGAAGAAGCAGCCAAAAGAGGAAACATAGATGCCTTCAACAATCTAGGTGCTATGTTCAAAGAAGGTCGTGGTGTTCTACAGGACTACAAAAAAGCATTTATCCTCTTCTCAAAAGCTGCACAAGCTGGTAATGCAAAGGCACAGTTTAACCTAGGTGCTTTGTATGATATGGGATTAGGTTGTGAAGAAGACAAAGAAAAAGCCATAGAGTGGTGTAGAAAAGCAGCCTACCAAGGTCATGAGATGGCACAAGGCATCATCAAACGTATGCAACATGATGGGCAGATCGTTTTTTAAAGCTTTAAAAATTTATTTTCAAACTCTTCTGCATTTACAGCAGGAGAGAAAAGATAACCTTGATAAAGCACATCATCATCTATAGATGCTATGGTCTCTCTTTGTTTTTCCTTCTCCACACCTTCAACAACAATATCATAATCAAATTGTTTTCCTATACTGATGATATTACGCATAAGCAGGATATCTTCATCTTTATCATCAATATCCAGTATAAATGCTCTGTCTATTTTCAGTGTGTTAAAAGATAATCGTTTCAAGTAGGATAATGATGAGTAACCTGTACCAAAATCATCAATGGCACAACGAACTCCATACTGATGTAATATACTGATCACATCTTGTGAATCTTCAAAATTATCGATAAGATTCGTCTCTGTTATCTCAATTCTAATATCATTTTTTTCTACACCGTATTCACTTAGTTTAATTAGAAAATTATTTACAAAATCTTCTCTTAGAAGCTCTTGTGCATTAAGGTTGAAAGAAACATAATGAAGATTCCACATATTATCTTTTTTCCACTGACCGATCTGTTTACAAACAACGTCTATCACCCACCAGTCTATATCCATAATTGCCCCTGAATCAATAGCTAAAGGAATAAAATCATTAGGTGAGATAAGACCTTTTGTAGGATGATACCATCGTATAAGTGCTTCTGCAGCATAAACGCTATTATCTTTAATCTTGACGATAGGTTGAAAATGAAGTCTGAACTGATCATTTTTCAATCCATACACAAGATCCTGTTGCAAAGAAAAAACATTTTTTCTTTCAAGATCTAATCTTGAATTGTAAAAAGAGATATACTCATTCTGTCCATGTTCTTTTGCCTCATACATAGAGATATCAGCCTGACGAACAATTTCCTCAATGTCATGCGTATCAGGATCAATACTGACAATACCTATGCTTGCTTTGATATACAAACGCATATTATCAACAATGAATACCTCTCTGATAAGTTCTTGTAGTTTTAAAGCAAAATTATTGGCATCTCTTTTTGCTGTACCTTTATGATTTGATATGAAAGGAATCACAATAATAAACTCATCACCTCCTATACGGCTAAGGCTTGATGCACTATCAATGCTCTCATTCAGACGTTTTGAAACCTCAATTAATAATTGATCACCAATGCCATGTCCTAAAGAATCATTGATATGTTTAAAACGGTTAAGATCTATATAGAAGAGTAACGAGTAATGGGTTTTATGCAAATCTTGATGAATCATATTATCTATAAAATTGAGAAAACCTCGCCTATTTGAAAGTGATGTCAGTGTGTCATGATAAGCTTGATACTCTAACTCCTGATGTGCTTTGTTCTCTTCTGTTTTATTTTCAATAATTACAATACCACCTGTTACTTGATCGCTACTATCAGCTAAAGGTAAACATTTGATCTCGATCCACAGGTCAAGATCTGTCAGTGTATGATATGGTCCTTTATATACTTGCACACCATCCGTAAGTGATTTTTTAATTGATTCAAAAGGTCCCTTGTCTTTTAGATTATGAAGGTCTAAACCGATTAGGTTTTGATTCTTAAAAAGATTTACAGCTTCAATATTACAATCTGTTACTATCAACTTTGTATCATAAGATATTACAGCGAGAGGATGTTCATCAAAGAAATATTCCAACCTGTTCTGTTTCTCTTTTAAAAGTTCCTGTACATTTGAGATCTCTTGTTCTTTTTTCAATAAATTTTGTACTTGTATATGTTCCTGTCGGATAATATTCAATTGTGTCATGAAATATACTGGAACAATAAGTGCAACATAAAAATTTAATGCATAGCCCTGTAGTGCCAACATAATTGTAACAGGGAACAATACCAGCCCCTGATAAAGAAGGGATAACCTATAATCTGGAGATAGGGACTGTACAGCACCTCCACTCAAACCAAGAAAGACTATCATAATAAATAATTGATAGGCCTGTTCTACTTGTGGAAGCATAAAAATGGATAGTATATTAATTAATAATACAAGAACAATAGCATGAATAACAAATATCTTATGCCATTTTTTCAAGCTATATTGTGTTGGATCTTTTTTAAATTGATATGCGGAATAAAGCCTATAAAGACTAAACAGTATGATTATAGCACCCCAAAGATACATAGTGTATCCCAAAGAAGTGTTTGACAATATAACGGATATAAGTATGGCGATCAATATGACTGAACGAAGACTTTTTTCAGAATATAAATAGAGGTTTTTTACCATATTTTCATCAACTTCACCCCATTGATCAAAGCTCGTGATGTAATTGATTATCTTCATATATTAAACCTAAAGAATAGTATTAGTGTTTTCCTCACTGAGTGAAGTGGGAAGATGATTAGACCAAGGAAGCATATCCAGTAATATCTCTAATAAGTAATATATCCTAATATATCTTCAAAGCTCTATTTAGATCATATAGAATACGTGTAAAATCATATCTTCTCGCTCATTACTTTACATACAATATGAACCTTTAATGATATCTGATCTACCCCTACTCATAAGTACCTATAATCTATCAAGCTATTTTAAAAACTGTTGTGTAAACTCTTCTGCATGTAAGGGTTTGGAGAGGTGATACCCCTGATATCTGAGTTTATTGTCCAGACTGAGCAGCAACTGTTTTTGTTTTTTATTTTCAATACCCTCTATAACTATATTATAATTAAATTGTCTTCCAATATTGAGTATTGTTGAAACAAGCTCCAGTTCTTTAGGATTTGATCCTATATCTTTTATAAATGCTTTGTCTATTTTTAATGTGTTAAAAGAGAGCTTTTTTAAATAAGACAAAGAAGAGTATCCTATACCAAAATCATCAATAGCACATTTAATCCCTTTTTTTCGTAATGTATTGATAACATCCTGTGTATTGTCAAAATTATCGATCAAAGATCGTTCTGTGATCTCTATCATAATATCTTGAGTCTCTAATCCATAAGCATCCAATTTTTTTAAAAACTCTATAGCAAAATTATTTTCTACAAATTGCTGAGCATTCACATTGATCGAAACATAGTCAAGTTTCCATTGATTTTCTTTTTTCCACTGAGATATATGCTGACATACTCTATCAATCACCCACCATGTGATCTGTGAAAGTAAACCAGCTTTGATAGCCAGTGGTATGAAGTCTTGTGGTGACAATAATCCTTTTTCTGGATGTTCCCATCTTATAAGGGCTTCTGCAGAACGTAGCTTATCTTTTTTAATCGTTACTATAGGTTGAAAAAATAGATCCAACTGATCTTTTTTGACAGCATATCCAAGATCATGCTGAAGAAGGAAAAGATCTTTTTGCTTTTCATCCAGAGATGAATCGTAATAGGATACATGGTCATTGGCAATTTTAGCTTGATACATGGAAAGATCAGCATGTCGTATGATCTCTTCAGTATTTGCATAGCCAGGTTCCATAAGAACTATACCTATACTCGATCGTATATGTAAATGCATCTCTTTTATGATAAGAGGATCTAAAAAAATATTCTGTATCTTGCTTGAATATTCTCTGGCTTCTTGATTTGCTCTACTTTCATCTTGTGAGACATGAGGTACGATAATAATGAATTCATCTCCAGCGAGTCTGCTTAACATACACTCTTCACCTAAAAGCTTTACTAAACGTTGAGAGACAGCAATAAGAACATCATCTCCAACCTCATGCCCTAAAGAATCATTGATACTTTTAAACTGATTGAGATCAAGATAAAAAAGGATCGAGAAGCATGTTTTATGTTTCTTATGCTTCACAAGGTTTTCTATATAGTTTTTAAAACCTCTACGATTTAACAAGCCAGTCAGCACATCATGCTGAACCATATATTCAAGCTCAGTTAATGCTGCATGTTCTTTTGTTTTATCTTCTATCATGCCCACACCACCTGTGACACCAGAGCTATCAGTAAATGAGAAAGCTTTTGCATCTATCCAAAAGTCCTTACCATTCAATGAAGTATAGGGACCTTCATAAGATTGAGGCCCATGCGTGATTGCGTTTTGCAAATGTCCCAATACACTGCTATCAGGGAGCTGTGATAAGTTCATCCCTATAATTCTTTCTTTGGTATGCTCAAATAAAGTGTTTAACTGATCATTGCATTCTATGACTTCTAGATCTTTATTATAGGTAAAGATCCCAAGAGGTGCATTCTTGAACAAACTGTCTAATAGCATATGTTCTGACTTTAAGAGATCAAATTCATTTTTCTGCGCATCTATTTTCAGTATCGTTGTGACCTGTGCAATAAAATATAAAATTAATGAAATAGCCAATATGAGATGTATAGGTGTATCATGTAGAAATAAAAATGTAATAATAAGAGGAATCAAAAGTATGCCTGCATACACAATATTTAACCGTATATCTGGAGATAAAGAGACTATAGACCCCGAAGCCAACCCCAAGAGTACAGCAATAATATAAACTTGATAATAATAATCTACCTGATGTATAAAAATAAAACCTATGGTAGAAAAAATAATCGCTGTGATCACAGCAGACAAGATAAACTTTTTATACCATACTTTCATGGAGTATTTTTCAGGCTTCTTTTTAAAAAGATATACAGAATAAACTCTATACCCAACCAATACTACTAAACTCATGAACCAAAATAGGATACTATTATGAAGCATAGGATACAAAGCTGCAGTTGTCAAAGCAGCTAAAACAATCAGAACAGCAAGACTTCTGTTTGATAATGTATAAAGCGTAGTGATGATTGATTCATCAACAGTCTGCAGTGATTTAATCTTAGAGAGTGATATTTTTAAATTCATGATGATAGTATACATTAAACTCTATGAAGTCATAGTATATCTAGCTTACTGTGTAAGTTTTACGGTCATTTTGGTTGTATGCATTAAACACTTTAGATCATATAAGATTATTCTTTTAAAAACTTTTCTGTAAACACTTCACACGGGACCGGTTTACTAAAAAGATACCCTTGATATACAAGATCTTTGTCTATATCTAAAAGTAACTCTTTTTGTTTTTCTTCCTCAATTCCTTCTACAACAATATGATAGTTAAACTGTTTTCCTATATCCAATATAGTTTTAACCAATATAATATCATCCTGTTTATACTCAATATCTTTTATAAATTCCATATCTATCTTTAGGGTGTCAAAAGATAGTTTTTTAAGGTAAGAGAGAGAAGAATACCCTATTCCAAAATCATCAATAGCACACTTGACACCTTCCTTACGTAGAATATTTATGACATCTTGTGTATCTTCAAAATTATCAATAAT
>NZ_JBATIY010000157.1:0-3834 GCF_049668085.1 Sulfurovum sp.
ATTGTATGCAAAGAATGCAGCTGCACCTAATATCGCAAGTGTCAGTAATATCTTTATTATTTTCTTCATAATTAACCTTTAAAATTTTATCCAAAATGTATCTATCAATACAATATAGAGTACCATAATCGCAATAAATACGTAAGAGGGTGCATAGAAATAACGAGTGAGTTTCAGTTTATTCAACACCATTACCGTGATAAGTGCCGCTAAAAAAGAGATTAATGCTACGAGTATCAATGGTGAGTAATAGACATCACCGATAGAAAGTTCATGAGGAAAAGGGTTTGTCATTATTTCATTCCTTCCGGCAGACGTGTCATATTCTCATCAAGATATCTGTCCCAATCCACACGCTGCTTCATTTTTTCAGCCGTATCTTCAGAAAGATAAGATCTACCCTTGCTGATCTGCCATCCGCCACCCAATGCCTTATAGAATGCAACAGTTTGAAGGGACAAATTCCCCTTGATATTAGCATACCTGTCTTGTGTACTTGTTAACTTCTCAACAGTATTAAGCAAACGCTGATAACTTACCAATCCATCATTGTACTGAATCACAGAAATGTTAAATGCACGAACAGTCGCATCTACTGCATTTTTGATCTCTTTTTGCTGTTTTTGTACCCAAGTATAACTCTCAAGCGCATTTGAAACCTCAGAAACAGCCGTGAGTACACTATTATTATAGTTAACCAGACTCTCTTCAAACACTGCATCCTGTAAACGTATCTGGTTTTTTATACGGCCGTATTGGAAGATATTCCATGAGAATGCCGGTCCTATGGTAACACCAAGTGCATTAGATCCTGAAACCCATGAACCACTGGCATTATTGCTATTAAGCCCTATATTTCCAAAGAGAGAGAAACTCGGGTAAAGTTCAGCCATACTTGAACCTATTACTGCACTGTTAGAACGTACACGATATTCAGCCACTTTGATATCTGGTCTTCTCGTTAGTAAGCCTGCATCTATCTTATTGTAAGGATTTAAACGGGTCATTGGAATAATCTCAACATTTAAAAGATCGCTGCTATCTTGTTTGATCTGAACAACACCTCTTTTTTCCTGACTTAAGTATTTGGAAGTAGCATCACGATATTTTTTACTTCCTGATGCAAGCATTTTTTTTACAACTGATGCATCCGTACCCAATAATAAAGCCATTGCATTTAATGCATTCACTTTTGTGATCGCTATAGTCGGAATAGCGGCACGTGTATTATAAAGTTGTGAACGAGACTGCTGCATATCCAGTTCTGAAACATTTCCTGAATTGAACTGCACTTCGGTCATTTGAGTCACACGTTCCTGGATCTGGACATTTCTTCTTGCATAAGCTATACGTTCCTGCGCAGTACGATAGTCAATATAATTACGTGCCACTTCTGCAATAACAGAGACCATAATGTCATTATAGGATGCAAGACTCGCATATAGGTTTGCTTCTGAAGATTCAATATTTCTGGCATACTTACCCCAAATATCCATCTCCCATCCCATATCAAAGTTTAGACCTGCTGCTTCAAAGTTGTTGCCATTACTGCGTACTGCAGCAGCATTACCTGAAAGTGTTTGAACCTGAGGGAAAGCAAGTCCTTCAGATATGCCTAACGCTGCACGAGCTTGCAAAATGCGTAATCCCGCACTCTTAATGTTAAGGTTTTGTGCATAGGCTTTTTCTACTAAAGTGTTTAGAACAGGGTCATTAAAGCTCTTCCACCATTGTGCTATTTTTTCATCGCTACGTTTATCTTCCTTCTGCCATTTGGCAGGTACAGGAGGATTCTCTACACCCAGAAAATCAGGACCAAGTTTTGTACATCCGCTCATCATCACAATAGTGAGCACAGAAAGCCCGATCTTTGGTAATGAGTTTCTCATTTTTACTCTTTTCTTTTTACTTGTTTTCATTAAAACCTACTTGTTTCCAATACTTTAAAATCAATTTCTTCCATCATCTTTTGGCAACTAAACAAAGATAACCATACATTTCTTCGCAGTGAGACACTTTCGTAAAATTCAATCATATCTTTTTCACTATATTCATTGTATTTTACCTCATGTATAAAATGCTTTAATCTCTCTTCCATTTTGGAAACGATCTGCTTTTCATCTCTCCAGAAAGGATCAAGTTCTTTTAAATCTTTACCTTCAGTATATTCACCTAAAAGATCCACTAGGGTAGGCCCATTACTATTCTCTTTAAAAGATTTGATCAAAGGATTATGTATCATTTCTATTTCTCTATGATACATCATCTCCAAAAGATACACCAGGCTCTCACACTCTTTACTAAAACCTAAAAGCAGATCTTTATCGATACTGTCAAAATACTTCTCATCAATCTTACTTGCCCAAAGCTCCATCTTTTTCACTGTACTCTTAAGATGAAGCATACTGTATTTTGCTCTCATAGCCCCCAAAAATGAACCATTATTGTTACTCAAATTATTGCTTCTTTGTAAAAGTGTCTGTGAAAGAGTAAAAAATCTTTTTTTCATCACTAAAAAAAGATGTTCCGGTTTAGTAGAGAAGGGGATATAGTAAAAGAGTAACAGCATAAATAAAAAAGAATAAAACATAAAGAGTATCATTAGAAAAACATCAAAATTATAACTCATTGTATTGTTGATACCCAATGTAACTGTCCCTAAAATAAAGAATATCGATAACATTGGATTGATAAAATAAAAACCAATAAAAGAATAGACAAAGATGAAAAGTCCCAGCTCCCATCCATAATACAAATTAGGCAGTACAAAAATATACATGGCAGCAGCAAAGATAAAAGAGAAAGAAAAAATGATGATCAACAAAGAGGGCTTTAACGGAGAAAATGTTGTTAAAACACTTAACGCAGTTGCCAACACTACAATCATAAATCCTCCAGGAGGATTTACAAATATCCAAAGCAGGGTAGCAACCCAAAAAATGATGAATGATATTAATGCGCCCTTGAGGTCCTCCATGTCAAACCAAAGAAAATCAGAAGGTTTGGGAATATCATCAAGGTTAAAGAAGGTTGGCATAGGAGAGATCAGACTATTGAGTTTTTCTGCTAGTTTACGCAATTGTGCATGCAGTTTTAACATATCACTTATGGTGGTACTCAACTCTGCACGTTCAAGTTGCGAAAGTGTTTTGATCTGCTCTATGTCATATTGATATTCTAATGCGTCAGGTATAGCGATCTCTTTTTGTTCTTTCCATACCAAAGGAACAGCTGCCAAAAGCTCTGTGATCTGGGTATTTATCGTTTCATAGTTTGTCACATAGCTTGAGAAGTTGTCAGCAAAAGATGCTTTGTCATGATGAGAAAGCAAAGTAAGCAACTCACTTATTTTTTTATAACTGTTAACAATATCATACCATTGTGTTTTAGAAAAATTCATCTCCAAAGATGAGCTGTCTGAAGCGACAATAGAGGTTCCCAAAAGCTGTTCTTGCGATATCATTTTTTGATACAATGCTTTTCGTTCTTCTTTTTCACTATCTCTTAATAGATACATTTCACTTTGAAGTGTTGAGAGTGTGGATGCATTTTCCACACTGGTATCTTTAAGATTGACAGGCCAAAGAAACACACCTACCAAAGTATAGATGATGATCCCTATAATGGTCATATACGTTTTATCGATTCCATAGATAAAGACATCATCCACTTCACCGTTTTGAAACATCATGAGCAATGTTACAGCACTTAGCAAAAACACCGTCATGTCACCTTTATAAGCACGTGCCAGATAAAGGAACACTGTTGCGACAACAGAAGCTGCAAGCAGATAGATTTCACGATCTTGAGGGAAAAGCCCGATAAGCGTCATGC
>NZ_JBATIY010000158.1:0-2757 GCF_049668085.1 Sulfurovum sp.
ATCGCATTGCTTAACCGTTCAAGCAATGCCAAAACGGAGTTCCAAAATACGATGAACTCTATCTCTATGGCATTCAACAGAAACTTTTCACTCAGGGAAGATGGAAAGATAGTTCCTGTTGATCCGGAGTTGGAACTGTTAAGAAAAGATTTTCAAAAAGTAGCTGCAAAGTACCTCTGGGGTTCTAAAAAAGTCCAAAATATCAAGAAGCCTTTCAGCCATTATTTTACGACTGTGGCAGATTACTTTATCAACAAAGAATTTGACATGGAATTGATCGACAGTAATACATACAAAGAGAAGTTGACACAGTTGAGTAACAGTAATTTAAGCAGGGAAGCCTATCAAAGAGAAAAGTTGAGTTTGATGCGGAATTTTCTGGGTGGATTGACCAATCTTAAGATCATAGAACTCTATAAAAAGATCGCCCTTGTAAAGTTTGAAGCAACGTTGGGGTATAAACTTGAAAATCGTGATAAACTTATCGATAAGAACTCTGTAGAGTCTTTTGAAAAAAAGTTGAAAAAACAGAGTCAAAGATTACTCAAAAAGAGGCAGCAGTGAACATCATCTTCGGTCCCATACATTCCAGACGTTTTGGTAAATCTTTAGGGGTTGATCTGAGCCCAGGCAAAAAACAGTGTAATTTTGACTGTCTTTACTGTGAGCTTGACCCAGCTAAAACAATGGATGCCTATGATGATGTTGTCAGTGTAGAAGAAGTCACAACAGCACTGAAAACAGCACTAAATGAACATGATGATGTAGACTTCATTACACTCACTGCTAACGGTGAACCTACGCTTTATCCATATCTTTCCGAACTCATCGATAAGATCAATACCTTTAAAGGTTCAACCAAGACCCTCATCCTTTCTAATGCAGCCAATATAGACGATGTAAAAGTGCAGGATGCACTGTTGAAACTGGATGAAGTGAAACTCTCTTTAGACTGTGCTTCCCAAAAATGTTTGCAAAAGCTTGACCGCTCTCATAAAGGCATAGAGGTAGAGAACATCAAATCAGGAATGTTAGCCTTCAAAGCAAGATACAATGGACCACTGGTCATAGAGATACTCATCGTTAAAACACTGAACGACTCTAACGAAGAGATAGCCAAACTCAACGAGTACCTACTGAAACTACAACCTACACGTATAGACATAGGAACCATAGACAGACCGCCTGCATTTGATGTAAAGCCAGTGAGTTATGAAAAGCTACTGGAGATCAGCCATCTTTTTGACAGTAGCTTACCCGTCTACATAGCATCACGTAAAAAAGCAGAGATATCGGCTTCCAGCTACAGTGATGGAGAGATACTCGAAACGTTGTCAAAACGTCCTTTAACCCAAGAAGATATAGAAGCACTTTTTGATGAACAGAGTCAAAATAGAGTACAAAATCTTTTACGTAAAGAAAAAATAAAGCGTGTTTCAACAAATGGTGTAGAATTTTACAAAAAAGCCTAAAATATCCTTGACTTTAAAAAACTTTTTCACTATAATCTCACCCACGAAACAAGCACTCGCTTATTTCAATAATTGTTCCGGCATAGCTCAGCGGTAGAGTAGATGACTGTTAATCATTTGGTCCGAGGTTCGAATCCTCGTGCCGGAGCCACATATACAAACAATCCCCTAAAACATTTCTTTTATCCGAAAAATTCATAATTATAAACTTTTTTATCATTATAGTAGTAGATATATCACAGTACTTTAATTAAGATTTAAGCTAATCAGGGTATATATACAATCATAATTTATAAAGTATAAGACTTTAATAAAGATTTTAGAGATAATTAAAACTAAAAAACTAAGGAAATTATTATGGAAAGCAAAGATGTTATTAAAGAAGCCAATGAAATAGGGTTTGACAATATGACTGTTGTCCAAAAAATCAACGCTATTGATGTAATCATAGATCTAAAGATCAGAGAATTTCTACAGGCAGATCATGGAGATCTAGATTTTCTTGATGTGAAAGAAACAAATGGAATGACAGATGTTTATATTTCGTATGTGGGAGCTTGTGGTTCATGTGAGAGTTCAGGTGGAACACTGATATCGATCCAAAAGATCTTGAACGGACAACTTGAAACTGATAAAATAAGAGTTTACGCAATATAACATTGCAAGGAACAGTTAGGTTTTAGTGATGGGTGGTTTTGAAGGCGGAGATGAGGCTGGGTTTTGGGATGTTGATGCTATTACTGCTTCGATAGATCAACAACATCAAAATCAATCAAAGAGTACTAATAGAATCAAAGACTCCATACAAAGAAGTCACTTAGGATACAGCATTAAAGCCTACGCAAAAGGCAACGAGCTGTATGATACCATAAGCTTTGTACCCAATGAATGCGAAACCTTTACCATTGAAGGGTGCGATGACATCCCTTTAGAATCAAACACCATTTACAAAGCCTACAAAGCACTTCTTGAATCTACCAATGACTCAGACATTTCAGACTTCTTTTGCGAACATAACGTAGTAGTGACTAAAGGTATCCCTTCACAAGCAGATCTAGCAGGTGCTTCTTCTGATGCTGCAGCTTTTATGCTTTTAGTTAAAGAGGTATGTAATCTCATACTAAGCAGTGATGAACTAGTAAAAATAGGAAGTACTGTAGGTGCTGAGGTACCTTTTTTTATCAAATAAAACTGTTGCATTAAGATTATTTAGAGATTGACTAATGCAGTATGTCGACTTGCAACTCCGGTGGATTACTAGCTATATTGCTTGGTTCTGGTGTAC
>NZ_JBATIY010000159.1:0-2567 GCF_049668085.1 Sulfurovum sp.
ATCGTTGTTTGCACGTCTATATTTTGATAGGTTGAAAGATCTAAATAGCGTACCAAAGGCTCCAAGGCAAACTGGTTACGAAAGAGATATGCTTTATAGCTCCAATTCTCACTGCTATAAAGATAACCTAAACGAAGCTGCAAGAGTGAATCATCCTCTATGCCTCCATCGCGTCCTATATGGTTATAAGATATACCAAACGTCAACAACTCTTGAGGAGTTAGTCTGTATTGGTCTTGAAAAAAGAGCGTACCTACTCTCTCTTCAGTGAAGGGAGTGGTTAATGCGTCTTGCCCATTATTTTCAAAAGAGTCAAGCTTTTTGAGCCTGCCCTTTATTCCGGCTGTAAGGTGATGATCTTCTATCGTTTCCTTATATGTCAGTTCTGCTGTATAAGTGCTGTTCTTGTATTTCCCGTAAAAAGTGTTTGAACCCAAAGCATCAGCCCAAGCCAAAGGAAACTCATCTGCCTGTGCCATATCGGTCTTGAGCCACTCATAAACAAACTGTGCACGCCAATGCTCACTTAAGTCAATACCGTAATCCATGTGCACATTCAAATAATCAATTTCGGACTCTAAAGGGGTAGCATCCCAGCTCATACCCGCAAGACTATCAGTATTCTTCTTCATTACTTGTAAGTGAAAAATTTGATCTTCCGTTTTTATATAAGAAAAAAGTTGTGTTCGTTCAAAATCTCTACTTAAAGGAGTGGACGTTCCATTGGGCACAGTTTCTCGATTATCATCTGTATGAGAGAAGTTTATCATATACGAATAATCATCTTTTTGTCCGCCATAACTAATACTTTGGGAATTGTAACCCCTGCTTCCTACTGAAAGATCCAACTTCCCGCCAGGGTCTCGATTTGGATCCTTAGAATAGAGAAAAATGGTAAGATATGCAGGTTCGGTTGCCGTTTCAAAAGAGGGCGTCATATAGTAAAACTCTATATGGTCAACAAAATCAATGTTCACATCCCCATAAAGCATCAATCCACTACCCATCCAGCCTTGGGTGATCTCTACACCATCAACATAAAGACGGACAAAATTACTTCTGTAGGCTTCAAATGCTCCTGATGTTAAAGGATCTGGTAATGCATATCTATTTTCATGATAGTAAATCATAGGTGTGGTTTTAAACACATCTTTAAGTGTTTTGGCATGCATCTTTTCCAGTTTTTCTCTGGTGAAAAGTATCAAATGCCCTTTGTTTTCATCAATCGTTTTTTGGCTTAAATCATTTTTCTTATTGTACTCTTGTAAAATACTATCTATATTCTCTGCATAAACCATATTTGAAGAGAGTAACCATAAAAAAAGCAAACCCTTCTGTATCACACCTTGTCCAAAAAAATTACTCATCTTTTATCCATTGCCTACAAATTATTTTTAATTATATCCAAGTTTTTTATAAGCATCTCCAATTAGATTAAATATACCAAACTAATGTAAAAAAATGCCAAAAGACTTTTTAGCAACATATAACGAAAAAAATCCTATACTTTATATATCGTGATAATTAAGGATATTTAGTGCTTACAAAAGCTTTTCACCTCTTGACGGAAGAATATTCTATTGTCCTTGCCACAACAGCAGAACATATACAAGCAGTAAAAGATATAAGAGCAGAAGTCTTTGTTGCAAGACTGGAAATGTCTTATGAAGAGTTGGACGCGCGTAATTTTCTCATAAATAAAGATGACAGACAGTCATTTATTTATCTTCTACAGCATAAAATAACAAAAACATATGTCGGATCAGTAAGAGTTATTTTTATTAATGAACATACACCGGTTCAGATAATGCCTATGCAAAGAGATGGTAAAGTTGAAGGCATTGATCATTTAACCAAAGATCTACCTATTTGTGAGATCTCTCGTTTGGCTCTCATAAAAACGCTTCCAGAACATGAAGATTTTTCTATGACCCAATTAAGAACGCTTCTGTCAATGGCTCTTATGAGTGCAACAAGAATCAACTTTTTTCTTTATCATTACTCTAGAATTTTTGCCATCATGGAACATTCATTACATCGTATTTTAAAAAGACAAAGTGTTGCATTTGAACCCATAGGTGATGCAGTAGATTATTATGGAGTAAGATTTCCATTTGTTATTAAAAAAGAAAATTATTTAATTGCAGGTAAAAAAACAGAGGATACTATGGGACAACTCACCAGGTACTACCTTAAAGAACTCTGTAAGAATCCAGAATCCTTTTGGCAATTCATAGATAACAATCCTTATTTGGAACGTTCAGACATTCAACTTGATCGAATTTCTCAACTATTCAAAAAATTTGGTGATGAAGTCAGTATGGAAGATTTACTAGGCATGAACGAACTGACTAAAGCAGTTTAACGCTTTACTCTATATATCACTGCATACATCAAAGGAACGTAGTAGAGATTTAGCACAGTCGCCCAAGCAATACCAAACCCTAGTGAAATAGCCATTGGCTGAAGAATAAGTGCTTGTCCTGACGCAAAGAACATCAATGTAAATAATCCCAATATCGTTGTAACAGATGTCAATAAAATAGGACGAAGCCTCTGTATGGCCC
>NZ_JBATIY010000160.1:0-21346 GCF_049668085.1 Sulfurovum sp.
GCTTTATTCATAATGGTTATAATATCAATAAATTAATTAATATAAAGTTAAATCTAAAATCTAATAAGAGCAACTTCTAACTCTTAATAGGCTAGAATACATAAAAAACTAGGCTTAACTTTTGAAAACAATTACAATTATAGATACATTCGGCTTCTTTTTTCGTTCGTACTTTGCACTTCCCCCTCTACGTAACTCTGAAGGATTTCCAACGGGACTTTTAACCGGTTTTGCAAATCTTGTTGACTCTTTGCACCGTGACCATAGTACAGATTATCTGGTTTTTGCACTCGATGCAAAGGGAAGAACATTCCGTAATGATCTTTACCCTGAGTATAAGGCGCACCGTGATGCACCACCGGAAGATTTGATCAAGCAACTTCCTATTGCTATAGAGTGGATAGAACAAATGGGGTTTGCCAATCTTTCACGTGAAGGGTTTGAAGCGGATGATGTGATTACGACAGTCACAAAGTTTGCCAAAGAGAAGGGGATAAAAGTACGTATCGTCTCCCATGATAAAGATCTGTATCAGATGATCGAAGACGGCAAAGTAGAAATGTATGATTCTGTAAAGAAAAAAGTGATAGATGAGCAAGGCTGTATTGACAAATTTGAAGTTCACCCACGGGATTTTATCAATTTTCAGGCTATCTTGGGAGACAGTTCTGATAATATCCCTGGTGTTAAGGGCATTGGACAAAAGGGTGCGAGTAAACTTATTAACGAATACCACACATTAGAAGCCATTTATGAAGACATAGAGAATTGTGGTACTCCACGTATACAAAAACTTCTTTTAGAAAGCAAGGAAAAAGCTTTTTTATCTCGTGAACTGGTTACCATGAGTACAGAAGTATATAAAGACATGGATGTTGAAAGTTTTGTCTTCGAAGATAAAAATTACCTCTCATGCCTCCTCGAAGAGTTTGAACAGTATGAGATGAAACAAGCTATCAAAAAAGCAAAAGTAGGACTTGAAGAGACGGACCGTATCGTAGTAGAAAAACCAAAAGTGCAAACGCTCAGTTTTGAAGCAGTCACTTTAGACAGTAAAGAGAAACTTGACCGTGTACTCGAGAGCATAGACAAAGATGCTATCGTTGCTTTTGATACAGAGACAACAGGCTTGGATACGAAAGTAGCTAAAATGGTAGGATTTAGCTTTTGTTTTGATGCTATGAAAGCATACTATGTACCGGTAGGACATAATTATCTAGGTGTTGAAGATCAAGTGAATCTGGATGATGCGATCTTGGCACTACAAAAACTGCTTAAATATAACATTGTGGGACAAAATCTAAAATTTGATTTTTCATTACTCTACAACCAATTTGATATAGAACCTGTCATACCGTATGCCGATACAATGATCATGGCATGGCTTTCAAATCCTGGAAGTAAAGTAGGGCTTGATACACTTGCAAAAATGTTTTTTAAGTATGAGATGAAGCCTTTTAAAGAGATCGTGAAAAAGGGAGAAGATTTCTCTGCAGTAGATATAGAAGATGCTACTTTTTATGCGGCTGAAGATGCGTGGATGACATATCTGCTCTATGGAGCGATCAAAAAGAAGATGGAACTCTCTTCACTGACACATCTTCTGAAAGAAGCTAAGAATGTAGAGTATCCATTTATGAATGTGTTGATGCGTATGGAACGTTTAGGTATCAAGATCGATCCTTCCAAATTAGAGGCATTACAAAAAACATTAAGTGGAGATCTAGCCACTTTAACGTCAGAGATCTATGAACTCAGCGGGTCTGAATTTAACATCAAGTCCACACAACAGTTGGGTGTAGTACTATTTCAACAGTTAGGACTCAAAGGTGGTAAAAAAACCAAGACGGGTTATAGTACAAATGAAGCAGTCTTGAGTTCACTCGTTGGGGAGCATCCTATCATAGAGAAGATCCTTGAGTACCGTGAGTACCAGAAGATACTCTCTACCTATGTGGACCCTTTACTCAAGCTTGCAAATGCTGATGAACACTCACGTATCTATACTTCTTTTGTACAAACAGGAACCGCAACAGGACGTTTGAGTTCACGTGATCCAAACTTGCAGAATATTCCTGTGCGTTCAGCACTTGGACGTTCTGTAAGGGAAGCTTTTGTAGCTAAAGAAGGGTATAAGTTAGTAAGTATAGATTACTCTCAAATAGAACTGCGTTTACTTGCACACTTTTCACAAGATGCGGCTCTGATGGATGCCTTTAACAATAATGTGGATATTCACTTGGCAACTTCTATCAAGCTTTTTGGGGAAGATGAGGCTCAAGAGAAACGTAATTTTGCTAAATCTGTAAACTTTGGGTTACTCTATGGAATGGGTCCCAAAAAACTTTCAGATGAACTGGGTATCTCTTCGGGAGAAGCGAAAGAGATCATCACAAATTATTTTGCATCATTCCCTACAGTGAAGAACTTCTTAGAAGGCATACAGGAACGTGTGAAGATAGATGGATATGTTGAAACGATACTGAAAAGAAGACGTATGTTTGACTATGAAAGTGCCAACGGCATGCAAAAAGCAGCCTTTATGCGAGAATCGGTGAACACTGTATTTCAAGGTTCAGCCGCAGACCTCATAAAACTCTCTATGAATGAGATAGATACGATGATACGTGAAGAGAAATTAGATGCATATATGCTTTTACAGATACACGATGAACTTATCTTTGAAGTGAAAGAAGACAAAGTTGAAGAGATCTCTAAGCGTTTTGTGCATACGATGGAGAATATTTTAGAATTGGACGTTCCATTGGAGTGTTCTGTCAGTGTGGGTGACTCATGGGGAGAATTAAAGTAATGCATAACGATAACTTTATTCCTCTTCCACGTGGAAGTTTCTTCATGGGGACAGATAATTCAGATGCAAGAGACAGAGAAAAACCATCTCATGAAGTACACATAGATTATGATATAGCGATGTCTAAGTACCTTGTTACAGTCGAAGACTATATGCTCTTTGCGCAGGCAACTGGTGCAGAGGTACCGGTTGAACGGCATGAACATCTTGGTTTTGATGTACCGGTACGTCGTGTAAGGTGGACAGATGCCAAAGCATATTGTAGCTGGAAAAGTGAGCGGGAAAACAAAAAGTACAGACTACCTACTGAAGCAGAATGGGAGTATGCCTGTAGAGCAGGAAGTACGACAAAATACTCTTTCGGTGAGGATGCATCTCTGCTTGGTGAGTATGCTTGGTACAAGGACAATTCAGATGGTGTGACGCATAATGTTGGGACAAAAAAACCAAATGCCTGGGGATTGTATGACATGCATGGAAATATATGGGAATGGTGTACAGACTGGCATAGTGAAAGTTATGAAAATACCCCTGTAGATGGGAGTGCATATAAAATACCTAATGAAAAAGGCAGGGTATTGCGTGGAGGTTCTTATAATGCAGATGCAGATAAATGCTCGAGTACTTCTCGTATCAACCTGGGTTCAGGTGGTAAGAATTATTTTATAGGATTTCGTGTCGTTATTGAACTATAATAATGGTCTCTTAATGTAACACTCATACATCATTACACTAACAATGAGAGTTAAATGCTCTCAATTAATAATCGGTTAGGAAACATCAGTTATAATCGCCTTTACTCAATGGTACAAGGGGATATTAAAAAATGAAGTATATTTTTTCCATGAAAATGGCTGTGTTTATGTTGTTTGCTTTTGGTGCACTTGTGGGTGCCGCAACGTTTATAGAAAATGATTATGGTACGCAAACAGCTAGAGCATTGATCTACAAAGCACAGTGGTTTGAAGTGTTTCTAGGCTATTTTGTGGCCATTCTTGTCTATAATATTATCAAGTACAAATCATGGAAAACAAAACCTGCTGTTTTTCTTTTCCACTTTTCATTTCTTATTATTGCGCTAGGAGCGATCATTACTCGTTATATTGGGTATGAAGGTATTATGCATATACGTGAAGGTGCTTCCAGCAATACAATGGTTTCAGATGTAAAGTTCTTACAACTAGAGGCTAAAGAAGGTGACAAGAGTGCAGTATTTGAAAAAGAACTTCACTTCTCTACAATGACAGGTAATACTTTTACACAGAGTCTTTCTATTGGAGACAAAGAAGTGAAAATAGAACTGCTCAAGTATTTGCCAACCACACAGGAAAAAGTGATACCTTCTCCTGATGGAAAAAAACTTTTGGAGTTGAAAATTTCAACTGGTCAAAAAGGTGAGGTATACTTCATAGCCAAAGGTGAAAGAAAAGATTTTGGCGGTTTTTATGTAGGGTATGAGACAAAACCTACGACAGATAAGCCTACTTTTCTCATAAAAGAAGAGGGTACAGGGTATAAAGTAGATTTCCCTTTCCAACTTCAAACACTTGATATGAATGATAGAAGTTCTGCAGAGTTGAGCGCAGGAGAAAATGAGTTCAAAAACAGAATGTTGTATCGTTTTGGATCCAATGCCATCGTTTTAAAAGAGGCACATGAAAAAGCCATTGTCAAATTAGGTTCTAATGATATTAAAACACAAAGCGGTAAGCCAGAATACATGCAATGGAAAGTGAGTGTGGGAGATGAAAGTAAGATCATTACCACACAAGCTTATGGCGGGAGACCAGGTAAAGAGAATCATTTGGACTTCAATGGAATACATGTAGATCTGCGTGTAGGTGCCAAGATAATAAAACTGCCATTCTCTATTAAATTAGAAAACTTTGACTTAGAACGCTATCCAGGGTCAATGACACCTGCATCATACTCTAGTGACGTGGTACTGATCGATAAAGAGCAGGGTGTCAATATGCCGTATAAGATCTATATGAACCATATTCTTGATCATAGAAACTATCGTTTCTTCCAATCATCTTATGACCAGGATGAAAAAGGTACAGTTCTTTCTGTAAACCATGATCCGGGGACATTACCTACTTATATTGGATATGCATTACTGACTCTTGGTATGTTATGGTCTCTTTTTGCACCTACTGGAAGATTCCAAAAACTGCTAAAAGGAGCAAGAAAATTACAAGCATCTGCTGCGGCTATAGCTATTGTAGCACTTTTCTCGCTTACTCCACAAAGTCTGAATGCCGCATCACCTACAGTAGATGATGCAACATTAAAAACCATGCAGTCTTATGATGAGGAACACGGTAAAAACTTTGGAAAAATTGCAGTACAGGATCATCAGGGGCGTATGAAACCTATGGATACAGTAGCACATGAAGTTGTTGCGAAGATCACGGGAAGATCAGTACTCTATAAGCTTGAACCTACTCAGATGTTCCTTGGTATGGTCATGCAACCAGAAATGTATCAAAATGTACCGATGATAAAAGTTGGGCATAAAAAGATCGCTGTGACATTGGGACTGCCTGAAGATACCAAATACGCAAAATTCACAGACTTCTTTACTAAAGAGGACAGTAAGTATAAGATTTTCTCAGCAGTAACAGAAGCCAGTCAAAAGAAACCATTGGAAAAGACACAGTATGATAAAGAACTTTTAAAGATCGATGAAAGAGTAAATGTTGCTTTTATGGCATATCAGGGGTCTCTTTTACGTATCTACCCAAAACCTAATGATGCCAACAATAAATGGATGGCACCACTGGATGCCATAAAAAACTATCCTAAAGAGCAGTCTGAAGCAGTCAGGGTGAGTATCTCAGCCTATTTCCAAATGGTAGGAGAAGGACTTAAAACAGGGAATTGGGCAAATGCGGATATTGCATTGAGAGGCATACGAAAATACCAGGAGAAATATGGTTCAGCAGTAATACCAAGTAAAAACCATATTGAAATGGAGATAAAATATAATAAACTTGGTCTTTTTGGAAAACTAGTTCCGCTTTATTTAATTTTAGGATTGTTACTTTTGGTCTTTGCATTTATCAATGTCCTCAAACCTGCATTCTCTATGAAATGGATCATGCGTGTAGCATCGACGACCCTCATGATAGGGTTTATTATACATATCGTTGGATTGGGTATTCGTTGGTATATTGGCGGACATGCACCTTGGTCAAATGCGTATGAATCTATTGTATTTATAGCAGCTTCTACGGTCTTTGCCGGTATTTTATTGGCTAGACGTTCACCATTTGCTTTAGCTGGTACAGCTATCTTGGCAGGTGTCACCATGGCTGTTGCACATATGAGCTTTATTAATCCGGAGATCACCAATCTTGTACCAGTTCTTAAATCATACTGGCTTATGATACACGTGGCAACGATCATTTCTGGTGATGGTTTCTTGGGACTAGGGTCCATTTTATCACTTTTAGTACTCATATTATATATCATGAGAGGGAAAAATGGTAATGAGAATATCGACCGTTCTATTAAAGAGTTGACAAACCTCTCTGAAATGGGACTTATCATCGGTCTTTTCTTACTGACAATAGGTAACTTCCTTGGTGGTGTTTGGGCAAATGAAAGTTGGGGACGTTACTGGGGTTGGGATGCAAAAGAGACGTGGGCTGCAGTTACCATACTTATCTATGCAGTGGTGCTTCACTTAAGATTTATTCCATCATTAAAGTCAAATTTTGTTTATAATGTAGCTTCTACATGGTCATACTCTACAGTATTGATGACTTACTTTGGTGTAAACTATTATCTCTCAGGATTGCACTCGTATGCTGCAGGTGATCCAGTGCCTATCCCTATGTGGGTTTATTATTCGGTTGCAGGATTATTTGTGTTGACACTCTTGGCTGCTAGAAATAGAAAGTTAAAATAAGTCTCAAGTATATAATGTGACTACAATGCGGCGGCTTCCGCCGTTATCCCTATGTTCTCCAAGATAGATTCCCTGCCAAGTACCAAGATTCATCTTACCCTTTGTAATAGGGATGGTCAGTGAACTTCCAAGTATTGAAGTTTTGATGTGTGCTGGCATATCATCTAATCCTTCGTAGGTGTGGATATAGTAATGCTTTTCATCAGCGATATCGGTAAAAAAGTTCTCCATATCCTCACGTACACTAGGATCAGCGTTTTCATTGATACTGAGTGAAGCGCTGGTGTGTTGGATAAAAAGGTGTACAAGTCCAGTCTCAATGGATGGCATTGAAAACAGGGCTTTGTCTATCTCTCGGGTAATAAGATGAAAACCTTTTGATTTTTGTGATAGTGTGATCGTCTCTTGATAGATAGCCATAGCAAAGTATACTATTTTTTATCGTAAGGATTTATTTTAAAATAAGTGATATGGTGTTTTCTTTATTTTCACGTAAAAATCTTAGTTTGACGCTGTCTCCTATATTATATTTGTCCAAAGTGTTAAGTAGTGTACTGATGTCATCTATTTTTTGTCCATCAATGCCTAGTATAATATCACCGGCAACAAGATGAACTCTATCAATCATTTCTACCCCTTTAAGCCCTGCAGCCTCAGCGGATGAGCCTTGTTCTACTTCGATGACCGCTACACCTTTGATACCGTATCGGTCAGTGATAATCCTATTGAGTTCATTATCGATGGTGATACCGAGCTTTGGTCTTTGATATTTTCCATGTGCGATAAGCTGAGGGATAATACGGTTGACCGTATCTACTGGTATGGCAAACCCTATACCAGCATAGGTTCCTGAAGGGCTGTAAATTGCAGTATTGATCCCCACCAGACGTCCGGCACTGTCAAGCAGGGGACCACCTGAATTACCAGGATTGATCGCTGCGTCTGTTTGAATAAGTCCTTTGATCTGGGAGCCGTTGTCATTATAGATACTTCTGTTTAATGCAGAGACGATTCCTGTAGTGAGTGTCTGGTCCAATCCGAAAGGATTTCCAATAGCATACATCATCTGTCCAACCTGAAGGTCATGGCTTGTTCCTATAGGTAATGCAGAAGGCATATTAGATACCATTGGCATACGCAGTACAGCAATATCATGATTTGGACTTGCTCCAACTAAGACAGCATTAAAAGTACGTTGGTCACTCAAGCGTATACGTATTTCAGAGGCACCCTGCAAGACATGATAGTTGGTGATGATATGTCCATGGTTATCCCAGATAAATCCCGAACCTGTACCTCTTGGTATGCGTGTGATGTCCCTGGTCCACAAGTTCACCATCTCAGAAAGTGTAGTGATATAGACCACTGAAGGACTGGATTGACGGAAAATCTCTATATTGCTTTTTTCTGCATCAGACAGATCTCCTCTGGCTGTGATAACCTGAGGTTTGACTGTCATTTGTACTAAGTAGTATTCAAGGCGTGGAGTCAAAAAAAGAAGGAGACCCATCCCTATAATTATCCAAAAAAAGAGTTGTATATTACGTTGTTGATTATTAGACATGTCAGACATACTTTCTTATTCTTTTTTTTGATTATAGTAAAGGAGGGTAAATCATATGTTACTGAAAATTTCCCTTTTTATCCTCTTGTAATAATAGAGGATACTTTCGCACACTTCTAATCCTGATATCCCTTTCTTTGTATTATAATTTCTTATCCTACACACTAAAAGGAAAAGATCGATGAAAACCTTATAAAGTTAACTCTTTTATTAGGTTTTACAAACAGGACTTCTTGTCTGTTATTAACAGAAATCAACAAATTGAGGAACACTTTGTCCAAATAACGTCTATTCTCAAGTTGAAATCACATTAGTAATTATTTGAATACTATGAATAACTAGAAAAATATACTCATTTAAACTCTTTATCATACATATGAAGACATTCCCGATATACTATATAATACTGAACTAAGTGTACATGAATTCACTATTGTCCGATGATATCTGTATCCTGCAATGCGAACCCTGTGCCGAAGCATTTTAATTCAAATTTGTTATTTGAGTTAAAAATACCTAAGGAATATAGCTAATGAATAGTACACCCAACGATTCGAAAAAATTGTTAGTGTTGAATAAGCCTAAGGGTTATGTGGTAACACGATCTGACGAACTTGGGCGCAAAACAGTTTATGATCTTTTGCCTGATTGGGTTTTTACTGACGGATGGATGCCCATCGGACGTCTTGATCTAGAATCTAAGGGGCTTCTATTATTTACAACCAACGGCAAGATCGGTGACGCGTTAACTAGACCAGGGGGTTGCATTAAGGTATACGAGATCTGGGTTAGAGGCCACGTAACTGATGAACATATTGCCTTGGCTATGAGTGGAGTGGAAAGCCCACACGGTTTGCTGAAAGCTCTTAATGTAGAGAAAATAGGCATGGGTGGTGCAAAAACAAGGCTCAGGGTAGAACTTAACGAGGGAAAGAATCGGCATATCCGCCGACTTTTCGGGGCGCTGAAAGACCCAAAATTTGGGACGCCCTTAAAGGTCTTAAACTTGAACCGTATCAGCATTGGCAGTTTTAAACTTAACATCGAAAGTGGTAAGTGGCGTTTCCTTTCATTAGAAGAAGAGAGAATGCTAATTAAAAATTTTGATTAATACGAAGGGCTACCTTTTACCTTTCTCCAGCTTTTTTCACGTTCTTTTTATAACAGGATAAAAAACTATTTAATGATCCTTTTAATCGCTTCAGAACATACAGTAAGGCCTACAGCTCCTGTCACCGCCACACAAGAACCTTTTTCTTTGCACTTATCTTCTTCCGGTGAAAATACTACCGTGAAGTTTCTGTCAAATTTTGCTTTTTTGAGTTCGTTGCGTATTTTGCGTGCGAGCGCATCACCGTGTGTTTTCCAGATGGATGCAACTTCTATTTTGTTGGTATCATAACGTTTTGCAGAACCTAATGCCATAATGAGTTTTTTATAACATTTTTTGGCTACTTCAATTTTGACGTTGGTTGTGTCTGCCGCATCGATGATGATATCATAAGGTTCAAAATTAAACTCTTTTACCCAGGCCATGGTCATATGTTGATGGATGGTCTTCACACCAGGATAAAGTTCTTGAAGACGGTCAACTTTGACCATTCCTACAGCCTCTGAACCTATCTGTCTGTTCTGATTGGTCTCATCATAGACATCATAGTCCAAGATAGTAATGTCACTAATACCTGAACGGTAAAGACAGTCGAGTGCATATGAACCTACACCACCAATACCGAGTATGAGTATCTTGGCTTTTTGCAGCTTTTCAAAGTTTTCATCTCCAAAGAGCATGCGACATCGCTGAAATCTCATAGACTATATCCCTGTATTAAAGAGCGACGAGTCGCGAGAGCCCTATGCTGAATAGAACTTAGCGTTAGCGTAGTACTTTGGGCTTTGCCTGAAGTGCGTTCTGCACATGAATCTCTCATAGCCACTGATCCAAAGATTTTATATCATCATAGCTTGTCATGTCTAAGTGTACAGGAGTGATGGAGACATACCCATCGTTGATCGCTTCAAAATCTGTGACATGACCTTGGGTCTCCATCCAGCCCAAAGCAGGCAGACCTATCCAGTAGTACTCTTTACCTCGTGGATTATGGTGTACTTCAGCATGGTGTCCATAGAGACGGTTTCCTGCACGTGTGACTTTGAAACCTTTGCATTCTGAAGTTGGAATAGGGGGGATATTGATATTTAAAAACTTACGTGAAGGTAGGGGAAAATCGTCGGCAAATATCTTTTCTACAAGGGTAACTATACTTTCCTGTGCTAAACCATAACCTAACTCTTTGATACTCTCTCCATTATTCTTATAGACTTGAGAGATTGCAATGGCCGGGATACCTTGTAGAACAGCTTCCATTGCAGCAGATGCAGTACCAGAATAGGTGATGTCCTCACCCATGTTTGAGCCTATATTGATACCCGAGATCACAATGTCCGGTCTGTTCTCTTTAGTGAAAAGCTTGTTGAGTGAAAGAAAAACACAATCTGTTGGAGTCCCGTCATCAAGTTTATAAAAGTCCTCTTTGACTTCTACAAAATTAAGTGGTCTAGTCAGTGTCAGTGAGTGACCACAGGCGGACTTTTCAGTCGTAGGTGCTACGACAGAAACATGACCTAAAGGTTTGAGTGCTTCTACAAGTGCTTCAAGTCCTTCAGACTCAAAACCGTCATCATTGGTGATTAATATTTGTTTACGACTCAGCATTTAGTGCTTCGCTTGTACTGAATTTTAATTCTTGTCATTATTTATACTTTATATGTAGACTTCTTTTTTAAGTTTTAAAATCAGTCTATTATTTTACCGCTATTATAACCTTTTTGGTATAATATTCATTATATTAAAGTACAGAAGGAATAATCGTGCAAAAAGAGCCGATGTTAAAAGTAACTTATACCAAACTTTCAGAAGAACTAGAACAGCTTAAGACTACTGAACGAGGTGTCATCGCAGCTATTATAGATGAAGCAAGAGCACAGGGTGACCTGAAGGAAAATGCTGAGTATCATGCAGCAAAAGAGAAACAAGGTCTGATGGAAGCACGTATTGCAGAACTTACTGATATAGTAGGACGTGCCCAGGTAGTAGATCCTTCAACTTTAGCACATAATAGAGTGAGTTTTGGTTCAACTGTACTGCTCACGGATCAAGATACTGAGGAAGAGGTAAGTTATACTATTGTCGGTGGGACAGAATCAAATCCTACAAAAGGCTTGATCTCTATCCAGTCACCTATGGCCAGAGTTCTTGTAGGTAAAGAGGAGGGAGAAGAAGTGTCACTTGTACTTCCCAGCGGTAAAAAAACATATGATATTGAAGAGATTTTATATAAAGAGATCATACTAGATTAAGAGGGAAAGATATGGTAAAAGTAGGTGTTGTAGGAGCCAGTGGATACACGGGACTTGAACTGATTAAAATGTTAGTATCCCATGGTGGATTTCAATTGACCTATCTTGCTACTACGCAAGGTGATACTATGATAGAACAGCTGCATCCTTCATTGGTAGATGTGATCAGCCTTCCTGTAGAAAAAGCAAATGCAGATGCAGTAGCTGAGTCTTGTGAGCTTGTTTTCCTTGCACTCCCTCATAAAGCCTCTATGGGCTTTGCAAAAGAGCTTTTGGGAAAAGGTGTAAAAGTAGTGGACCTTTCTGCTGATTATCGTTTAGATCTTGATACCTATGAAGCGCACTATTGTGAACATGAAGATAAATCACATTTGGATGATGCTACCTATGCACTTATTGAGTATTATAGAGAAGAGTTGAAAGGTACTAAACTTGCTGCTGGTCCAGGGTGTTATCCTACGGCAACACTACTTGGTATCTTACCCTTCATACCGTACATTGATACAGATGCACCTCTTTTTGTAGATGCAAAGTCTGGTGTGAGTGGGGCAGGGAAGAAGTTAAGTGAAACGACACACTTTGTGACTGTCAATGATAACATCTTTGCCTATAATCCGCTGAAACATCGACATGCACCTGAGATAGCTGAGAAGATAGAAAAGATACACGGTGCAAAAATGAATGTGAACTTTGTGCCTCATCTTATCCCTGCGACACGTGGTGAGTTGGTCTCTGTGTATGCGACCTTAAAAGAAGATATCGATCCGCTTGAAGTGTTGAAAAAACACTATGCCAATGATCCATTCATACGTATACGGGAAACACCCGTCGATATCAAAAGTACTGCAGGCACACACTTTTGTGATATCTTTGCAGCAAAAAACGGCAATGCACTTTTTGTCTCTTCCGCTATAGACAATCTCTTGCGTGGAGCAAGTTCACAAGCACTTGTAGCTGCGAACTTGATGTGTGGATATGATGAAGGTATGGGTATTCCAACTATTGCCTATATGCCGTAATAGTGAATCATAGTAAATAATATGATAACTATAGAAGAGCAAGCACTTTTCATTGCTGACTCACACTATCCTCATCATGGGGATGCTTTTTTAGTCTTACTGAAAAAGCTTGAGAGTGGAGAGATACAAACGCCTCAACTCTTTTTGATGGGAGATAATTTTGATCTGCTCTTCGGATATAATGACTACATCAAAACTTTTTCATCTGAAGCCATATTACTCCTGCAAACACTTTCTCAAAAACTTGAAATTCATTACTTTGAAGGTAACCATGATTTTTGTCTGACAGATCTTTTCCCAGATATACAAGTATATAGCAGAGAACAGCAGCCCATTATGTTTCAATTAAATGAAAAAAAAGTGGCCATCTCACATGGAGATAAGTATGTTACAGGGTTTGGCTATGATCTCTACTGTAAAGTTTTACGAAATAAAACGACACTGACACTACTGAAACCTTTTGAAAAGGCTATTATTGATCATCGTATGAAAAAATTGTCACAAAAACATATCTGTTTTAACTTTAATGGCTTTGAAAAAAGAGTAGATGAGATATTGGAACACTATACAGAGGCTGGTTTAGTCATAGAAGGACATTTCCATCAGTGTAAAACAGTAGGTAAGTATGTATCTTTACCCTCATTGGCATGTCAAGGTATGGTAGGTGTCATAGATGACGGAGAAATGGTCTTTAAGACGCTTTAGGGAATCTTTATGGTTTATATTACGCTCTTTACAGTAGCTTTTCTCTCTGCTACCTTGCTGCCGATGGGAAGTGAAGCTTTACTCGTTTATAATATTTCTCAAAACCACTCATTGATACTGTTATGGAGTTTTGCAACAGTGGGTAATACACTGGGTTCGATGGTTAATTATTGGTTAGGTCTTAAAGGTGAAATGTATCTTGAGGAAAAAGGGCATCTTTCAGCCAATAGGATGGAAAAAGCCAGAAGTTTTTTTGATAAGTATGGAGGGTGGACACTGCTTCTTTCATGGGTACCGATAATAGGTGACCCTTTGACATTTATTGCTGGAGTGTTGAGGTATAGGTTTTGGTGGTTTGTTGTCATTGTAGCGGTAGCGAAGGCTACACGCTATGGAGTTATTGTTATAATGGTTACGCTGTAACCTTAGTAGGTTCGATCTTCTTCGCAAGTAGTTTATCTGTATAGAAAGACCCGAACGGGATCAATGACAAGATAAAGTAGAGTGCAGTCTCTTTTAGTGTAAACCCAGCCTCTTTTTTAGCTTCAATGATCTGGTAGATAAATGCAAATACTAGTACACCATGTAACATACCGACTATTTTAGTTGCCATAGGGTAACCAAAGCTGTACTTTAATGGCATAGCAATGAAAAGTAAGATGATGAACGAGATACCTTCTATTTTATTGATCAAACGAAATTTTTGTAATTCAGACATATTTTCTCCTAATTAGTTTTTGAGAGTATATCAGAAGAACTTTAATAATAAATTTATTTAGGTTATAATTTTTAATCTATTGAAAAAAAGGACAAAAATGCAAAGTGAGAATCAGAATAGAGAAAATATACCCGAATATGATTTTGATATTATAGAGATCATCAAAGCGGGATGGCATCATATAGAGGGGGTTAAGGGAATATTTTTAGCTTCATTTGTGGTCTATATGGTCACTGTAATCATTCTGCAACTGATATTGGGTATTTTCTTTCCTTCACCACCGCCACCTGCTGAACCAAACCTTGTGAACCAACAGATCGTTACTATTTTAAGTTATCCAGTAGTGATGCCTATCATCGTTGGTATTATGATGCTTGCTATCAATTATTCACGTGGAGAAGCTATAGAGTTCAAATCCATCTTTAACTATTATCATCTTATGGGTAAGTTGGCATTGGCAGGTATTTTGATCTATATTATGACTGTGATAGGATTTATACTTCTCATTCTGCCTGGGATCTATTTGAGTATTGCATATGTCTTTACTTTACCTCTGATAGCAGATAAAGGGATGGATGTCTGGGATGCGATGGAGCTTTCCAGAAAAACTGTTACAAAACACTGGTTTAAGATATTTGGTCTCTTCTTCCTTTTAAGTCTTTTCATGGTTGTGGGGATATTGACATTGGGTATAGGGCTTATCTGGGCCGTACCGTTGCTTTTTGTGACACTTTATGGATTACTCTATCCAGTGATATTTGATGAGGTAAGTGAATAAAGGGAAGGAGGTTATCCCCAGATCTTGTCCGAGAATCACGAAAGTAGCATTATCCTATCAAATCTGAACAGAGATCAAAACGATTGTGAGTCATCAAATGCACCTTACCGTGTACATCCATCATCTCGTCAAAGATGCGTTTAGACAAGGCAAAGCCTACTTCTTGTTCTTTGTCTTCTCCGTCCATGGCTGCCAGGTTCATTTCATCTATGATCGGTTTTGGTACAGAGATACCTGGTACTTTGTCATCGATGAAGTTGGCTGTTCTGGCACGTACTATAGGGAACTGACCTAAGACCAAATGGGCTTCTTTGGCTGTATCTCTTATGCTTATTTCTTTGGCTTCTTCAAAGAGAGCTAAAAGCTCTTTGGCATTGTCAAGGTCATAGACAGGCTGGGTCATGATGGCACGTGCACCATAGTCAAGTTTTTTGATCATACGTTTTTTAAGGCTGTTCATGTCTTTTGCGGTGGCATTGCTTACTGCAAAAGGGTAGATCGGTTTTGGTGCCGGTTTAAGTGCTTTGTTACTATAGTCTACACCTTTGTTTAAGTGGTGTATGATGCTTAGAAGCAATGTAGAGTCACGTTCGAGTACACCTTTAACATCTGGTTGGTCTGAGAATTTCGCAGGGTCACCCGTAAGTGCCAAGATACAACGTAAGTCAAAGTCATTTGCTCCAAGTAGGGTAGACTGCAAGGAGAGCTTGTTCTTGTCTCTCATACTCATCGTAGCGATGACAGGCTTGTTAAATGTTTGTTGTACTTTGATGGCAGAGAGCACACCTGACATTTTGAGTTTTGCTAAAGGGTTATCTGTACAAGAGAAGCCTGTGACTTTGTCTTGTAAGCTATGTTTCTTGATATCTGCTATGATACCATCTATGGATGCTCCATGGGGAGGATTTATCTCAACAGTAATAAATCTTTTCTCAAGGCAAAGGACGTCGCAAAATTTTTCAAACATGAATATACTCTTTATAGTTTAATTAGTTATAATTCTATCTAAATAATGCATAGAAGGTTATTACAGAATGTTCAATGCATGAAATATTAACAAATATTAATTAGGAATGATGATGACTAAACTAGCCGTATTTGATTTTGATTCAACACTGATGGATGGCGAGACCATCGACTTTTTGGCTGAACCACTTGGACTTGAAAAGTCTGTGGCAGAGATCACTGAAAGAGCAATGGCGGGGGAGTTAGACTTTTTCAAGTCTCTTGTAGCCAGAGTTGCTCTCATAGAAGGTTTGGAAGAAGAGAGAGTAAATGGTATCTGTTCAGAACTTCCTATGATGCCTGGTGCGTTTGAAGTGGTGGCTGGTCTTAAAGAGCGTGGTTATACGGTCATTTGTTTTTCCGGTGGATTTAGAAATGCTACGAAGCCTGCTTGTGAAAAATTAGGCATCGATGCAGACTTCTCAAACTTCCTACATAGTGAAAGAGGCATACTTACAGGACAGGTTGGAGGTGAGATGATGTACTCTGATGCCAAAGGTGATATGATCACACGTATGCAAAGCCTTCTGGGTGTAAGTAGAGAAGATACTCTTGTTGTAGGTGATGGAGCCAATGACCTTAGTATGTTTGCACATGCGGACACACGCGTGGCATTTTGTGCAAAACCTGTACTTAAAGAGGCAGCGACACACTGTGTGGATGAGAAAGATCTTACTCAAATACTTCAAATAGTAGACGCGCTGTAATGCAAAATAATAGTTGTAGTATCAAAGGCATTGTACGACAACTGTTCAGTTATAAAAAATCTGTTCTTTTAGGAAATGTACTTGCACTGCTTTCAACACTGCTTGTTGTTCTTATTCCTCTTTTTATCCCTGTACTGGTAGATGAACTTTTGCTGGGACAAGAACATGGATTTATCGCATGGATATCTGAAAATATTTTCACTTCTGACACAAAAGGGTATGTGTTCTTTGTGTTAGCCCTTATTATCTTTCTTCGGGTTTCCAGCGCGCTTTTAAGTATTATTCAGAGTAAAATATTTACAATCATATCAAAAAATATCACATATGAAATGAGACAGTCATTACTTAAACATCTTAAACATGTTTCTCTTAAAGAGTATGAGATGATGCGGGTAGGAGCAGTGACATCTAAACTGGTCACAGATGTAGAAACCATAGACGGATTTGTAAGCAGTACTATATCTAAACTCATCATCGCTTCTTTTGTATTGCTTTTTTCCTCTGTAGTACTGTTTTGGATCCATTGGCAGCTAGCTGTGTTCATTTTGGTGACCAACCCCATTGTTGTATTTTTTACTGCTAAACTTGCACGTAACATCGGGAAGCTGAAAAAAGATGAAAACAAGGCGGTGGAGGTCTTTCAATCTGCACTTAATGAAACCTTGGAACTTTTTCATCAGATCCGTGCTGCCAACAAAGAGGAGTATTTCTTCGACAAGAGTGAGGTCAAAGCGAAGGAATTGAAAGATCATGCTATCGCATACGGGTACAAAAGCGAAGCTGCAATGAAGTATTCCTATCTGGTATTCCTGAGCGGATATGAAGTTTTTAGAGCGGTAAGTATCTTGGCAGTGGCATATTCTGATCTCTCTGTGGGCTTGATGCTTGCTATTTTTTCTTACCTGTGGGTGATGGTAACACCTACGCAGGATATCATCAATTTTCAATATGCACTTTCTACGGCGAAAGCTGCCTGTACGCGCATCAACAGTATCTATGAGATGGAACAGGAACCACAGATACAAGAGTTGAGCAATCCTTTCGATGCACATCATGCTGTAAATATAGAAGTGAAGAACCTTTCATTCGCCTATCAGAAAGGCAAACATATATTAACTAATATTAATATGCATATAGAAAAAGGTGCAAAGGTTGCTATTGTCGGTGCCAGCGGATCAGGAAAGACGACACTCTCTAACATACTGGTAGGTTTTTATCCACTGGAAGAAGGAGAGATCTTGTATGGTGGTGTGTCTAATAAAGCACTTAAACTTTCTACCGTCAGAGAAAATATTCATCTTATCTTGCAACATCCTAAACTTTTTAATGATACAATGTTGTTCAATCTAACGTTAGGCAAAGCATATAGTGAAGATGCAGTGAAAAAAGCACTGGAGATCGCTCAGCTTACAGATGTCATAGAACGTTTAGATCTGGGACTTGATACTCTTGTCGGAAAAGACGGTATCAAGCTCAGTGGTGGACAACGACAAAGAGTAGCCATAGCAAGGATGATCTTATCTGATCCCAAAGTGGTAATCTTTGATGAATCAACTTCTGCATTGGATGTACATACAGAAGTGAGACTCTTTGATGCATTACATGACTTTTTGTCCCAAAAAACGGTGATCACCATCGCACACAGACTGAGCACTATCAAAAGTGCAGAGTTTATTTATGTGCTGGAAGATGGTCAGGTGGTTGACAGTGGTACACCTAAAGTACTGTTGGCAAAAGATGAGAGTTATTTTTCTAGTATGGTTTAAAAAGGTACACATTGGATATTTTTCAAGCGATAATCATAGGTATTATCGAAGGTTTTACAGAGTTTTTGCCCATCTCCTCTACAGGGCATATGATCGTCGCTTCGGAATTTTTGGGTGTTTCCCAAGATTCACTCACGAAAGCGTATGAAGTTATCATCCAATTTGCAGCTATTCTTGCAGTGATGCTTATTTATAGAGAAAAAATTACTTTCAAACAAATAGACTTATGGCAAAAACTTTTTGTGGCTTTTCTTCCTCTGGCAATTGTCGGATACATCTTCAAAGATCAGATCAAAACACTTTTTACTGTTGAAGTTGTAGCATGGATGTTTATCATTGGTGGGCTTATATTTCTCATAGTAGAGTATTTTTATGAAGAAAAAAAGGCACATGTTACACATGTAGAAAAAGTAAATTACAAACAGGCTCTCTGGGTGGGAATAGCGCAGATATTTTCTCTGATACCCGGTACTAGCAGAGCAGGTGCGACGATCATCGGTGGTTTGCTTGTAGGTTTAGATAGAAAAACATCTATGGAATTTTCATTCTTGCTTGCTATACCTGTAATGGCTGCTGTAACCGGATATGATCTTCTGAAACATTATCAGGATTTTGCAGATGCCAACTGGGGTGCTTTTATTGCAGGCTTCATTGCGGCATTTATTGTTGCTTATCTAACGATTAAACTTTTCCTTGTATTTATTCAACGTTTTACATTTGTGGCGTTTGGTATTTATAGAATTATTTTTGGAGTGATCTTACTGACGATAATATAATTTTCATAAGATATGAATTTATAGAACCTCTTACGAGAGTTTCTATTAAGTTCAAAAAAGATTTTTGGACACGAGCGGGGATAACTCCGTATTTTAAAGGTATATGATGAAATTTAGTGAATTTAATTTTCACGCTGATCTAGCAAAAGGTGTGAAAATAGCAGGCTTTAAAGAGCCGAGTCCCATCCAGGAGATGGCTATTCCTATTATTGCCAATGGTAGTGATATGGTAGGACAAGCCCATACGGGTACAGGTAAGACAGCAGCATTTGGTCTTCCTATGATGGATAAACTTGCCAAAGGTGAGATAGAAAGAGCATTGGTCATCACGCCTACAAGAGAGTTGGCAACACAGGTAGCGGATGAGTTGTATCATTTAGGACGTTTTGCAGGTATCAGAACGTTAACTGTATATGGTGGTGTAGGGTATGGACGTCAGATCGCACTTATTCATAAGGGTGTACAGATCGTTGTGGCAACACCGGGAAGACTGAAAGATCTTTATAAAAAAGGTAAGATCGATGTATTTAACCCGGAGATAGTAGTACTGGATGAAGCAGATGAGATGCTCGATATGGGTTTCCTCGAAGAGATCAAAGAGATCTTTGAGTACATTCCTCAAAACAGACAAACATTACTCTTCTCAGCAACCATGCCTGAACCTATCAAAGAGTTGGCAGGCAATATTCTCTATCAACCGGAGTATATATCTGTTGTAGGAGATGAAGAGACGACAAATAACATTATAGATCAGCGTTACTATATGATCCATGAAAACCAGAGAGATGATGCCATTGTAAAACTTCTTGAAACGGAAAAGACCAATAAATGTATCATCTTCTGTCGTATGAAAAGAGAAGTGGACAGATTGGCCGAACATTTGCAGGCATTAGGATTTAATGCCAGTGGTTTACACGGTGATCTGGAACAAATGGATAGAGAAGTGGTCATTAAAGCCTATAGAAGAGGCGAGACGAAGATCATGGTAGCCACAGATGTTGCGGCACGTGGTCTTGATGTTAAAAATGTAACACATGTCTTTAACTACCATATTCCTTTTGATCCACAATCCTATGTACACCGTATAGGTCGTACAGGACGTGCGGGTAAAAGTGGCCAGGCGATCACTTTGGTGACTACAGAAGAGTTTAAAGAGCTTCAGCGTATCCAGAAAGAAGTAGGTGCTGAGATGCGTTTGGCTACTATCCAAGGTGGTTCAGGACTGGATGATTCAGGTCGTGAATATTTGGCTGAGCAAATTAGGGATATCCATGTACATAATGATGCAGCAGCACTGTTGACCTATATGGGAGAAATGGATAAAGAGCTACTTTTAGAAAAGCTTATTTCCTATATGATAGACCAAGAACAAAATAATGTGGGATCTCAAATCGGTTTTGATCAAACTACTGTGGATGAGATGATGCAAGGGTATGTAGCTGAACAAAAAGCTACGAGGAATAACAATCGTAGAAAAAAGAGAAGATAATTCTTTTTTTTTACCTAATAACAAGCAAAAGTGTTTTAAAATTTGTAAACTTATAAAGTGAGGTAAATTGTATGGAAATAGATTTAGTAAGCGAAGGCTTAAAATTTATGGTTCTAGGAATGGTAGTTGTACTCGTCTTCCTAGTTATACTCGTTCAGGTAATGAAGCTGCAAGCTAAAATTATCAATAAACTCTTCCCTGAGAAAGCACCCGAAGCAGCGCCTGCTTCTTCAACAAATGCTACACAGGAAGCACATCATGTTGCAGCAATAATCGCAGCTGTCTCAGAATTTCGTAAACAATCATAAACAAGGTATCGTAAATGGCTAAAAAATATATTGATGTAATGGACACAACTTTTAGAGATGGATTTCAGTCTGTCTTTGGTGGTCGTGTACTTATGGATGACTTTTTTCCTGCAGTAGAAGCAGCGAAGAAAGCAGGTATTAATCACTTCGAATTTGGTGGTGGAGCAAGGTTCCAATCACTTTTCTTTTATTTACAGGAAAATGCATTTGATATGATGGATGGTTTTAGAGAGATCGTTGGACCAGATGCCAACCTTCAAGTACTTTCACGTGGTATCAACACTGTAATGCTTGATACTGGTAGTCGTGAGATGATAGATCTTTTTGCAAAAATGTTTAAAAAGCATGGAACAACAACAGTACGTAACTTTGATGCATTAAATGACGTGAATAATCTTGCATTTTCTGCAGAGATGATAAAAA
>NZ_JBATIY010000161.1:0-2033 GCF_049668085.1 Sulfurovum sp.
GGATAGAATGTTTTCGGAGACACTTTTTAAATCGATACTATCTGAAATGTATGACGAGATAGTACATCTAAATAAAAGCGTTATTAAACTTACACTCAATGTTTCAAACTTTAGCACGCAACACAAAAAAACATTTTCGCTTATGAATATTGATGAGGATATAGATAATCATACATTAAGTATAGAGATACAAAAACTCAGAGAACGTTTTGGACTGGATATCATAAAGACAGCAGATGAACTGTAGTTTATAGATTAATACAAGGGAATATTAGTATAATCAAAATATGAATTACTTAAATATAATATTGAAAATATCTAATTTAAAACTAATAGATAAAGTAATAGTTTCAAACTTATATTCATTATCACAAAAAAGTATTATTGCTACCATATTTCTTTCTACACTTCTCACATATTACCTCTACCCTATGTTATCTTATGCTATTGTCTTGTGGAATATTGCTGTTGTATCTGTCTTAGTGATACGATTATATCTTGTCAATGATTTTCAAAAAAATGAACAAAAGCATACGATCAAAAAATGGTATAGAATATTTGTGTTTTTTACTTTTCTCACAGCATTTCTTTTTTCACTGCTTGGTTCTATCTCTCTATTTTATCTAGATGATGTGCATCAGATTTTTATTATTGCTGTGATGATCGGTTTTACATCAGGTGCCATGAGTTCTTTATTTCCGGATATCCGTATAGTGGCAGGATATATGAGTATTATATTGTTACCCCTCATTACAGTATTGATATTTTTGCCAACATCAATGCATACAGTATTGGCAGTATTGGTGATGTTATATTTAGTAATGCAGAGCATGGTCATTTTAAATTCATACAGGCAGAGTGTTGATCTTGAGATACAAAAAGAAGCGTTTTCGAAAGAGCAATTAAAGTATCATAAAAAAGAAGAAGAGTTAGAGTTCTTTTATGAACAGGCTCCTATCGGGATCTTTTCTTATGACACCCAATTAAATGTCAAAGATTGCAATCAGGCTTTTTTAGAACTTTTTGGGTTGAAAAAAGAAGAGATAATAGGCAGAAATTTAGCCGACCTTCCAGATAAACGTTCTCTCGCAACAATTAAAAATGCCCTTGTAAAAGGTGCCCAAATATATATTGGCCCGTATCTGTCTATAAAAGGTTTTGAATACTGGGTCGAAGCCAAATGTTTTCCTCTTTTTGATAATGATCAGAATACAGTGGGTGCCATTGGACTTATAGAGAACAAGACAAAAGAACATAGTGCTGTAAAAGATCTAGAATATCTAGCACAGCATGACACTTTAACCTCTCTTTTAAACAGAAGAGGACTAAAGGAGTATATGAATAAATTTATGCAATCAAAAAAACATAAAGATTTTTATTCACTTTTTGTTTATCTTGATCTGAATAAATTTAAACATGTGAATGATTCATTGGGACACAAAATAGGTGATCAGCTACTGGTAGCTATAGCAGATCGTTTAAAGGTATTTATAAGTGAAAATTGTACGGTTAGCAGATTTGGTGGAGATGAATTTATTGTGATATCTCCATTTATCGCCCAAAATGCTTCTGATGCTGAAAGGCAATCAAAAGTGTGTATTGATAAAATTCAAAAAGCGTTTCTAGAGCCTTTCGCTATTGATGACATGTCTTTATCTATCAGTACAAGTTTGGGCGTTGTTATTATTGAACCAGGTGCTACCAATATTGATGAAATTATACGCTATGCGGATATTGCGATGTATCAGGCAAAAAAGAGTTTCAGTGAACATCCTTCTTTTTACGATACAGAGTTGGATAAAGAACGAAAAAAACTTTTTATTTTACAACATGATCTTGTACATGCATCGAAGAAAAATGAATTAAAGTTTTATTTACAGCCTTTAGTAACCATGGAAAAAGATACTTTGGTCGCAGCAGAGTGTCTTTTACGGTGGGAACATCCTGTATTAGGGTTATTATCTCCAAATGAATTTATTCCCATGGCGATTGAAACAGGACTTATCTCTGATGTGACTTGGTGGGTGATAGAA
>NZ_JBATIY010000162.1:0-9197 GCF_049668085.1 Sulfurovum sp.
ACTGCTGTCACATTTGTTTCCGTTACATTTTCCTTCTGCCATTGAAAGTGAGAATGTCAGTGCCAGTGCGCTAAGTAAGATCAGTAGTTTTTTCATTGTTTTTCCTTTGTATTATTGTTCTTCACCAAAAAGAAGGTGGTCGAAACTAAATTTTCCGGCTCCAAATGAAGCAAATATCGCTAAAAACAGCATATAGTATAAAGGAATTTCAAACCCGTTGTCCCCTGCAGAAAACCCATGTGTCAAATGGACAGTTGTGATAGCCACAATCATCACAATGATCAGAGGTATTGAAATGAGTCTTGTGAAGAGGCCCAGGGTCAAGAGTACCACGCCTAGAAGTTCTGTTCCTGCTGCCACATAGGCATTTAGAGTAGGAAAAGGGATACCAATGGAGCCAAACCAATCAGCAACACTTGAAATGTCTGACCACTTTTTCATCGCAGGTTCGTAAAAGCCATAAGCGATAGTAAGTCTGGCCAATAGCAAAGAGATGTTTTTCCCATGACTTAATATGCTTGTTGTCATTGGGTATATGGTTTTTAGCATTTGTAACTCCTTTTTATACAATACGTTCGTTGTTACAAGAGAAGTATAGTAGGAAAGATGTGTAGTGTGTGTGTATTAAGCAAAGAAAATAATCATCTTCTCCAAAAAAAGAGGAGAGATAGGGATAAAAACTATTTATCGCCACAGTTACTTTCACCGCATTTGCATAGATGGTATATTATATCTTTACATTACATGGTTTTATTCGCAATGCAGCCAGTGCAAAACCTATCACTAAAGCAAAAATTAACTTTTTCAGGGTATTTCCTTATATTTTTTGAGACATTGAGTATAATATCTAATCCGTGTAAAGTATGTACAGTACACCTAGAATACACACAATATAGTATATGATGCGTAAAGATCAATTTAAAGATATATAAATGAAAAGAAGAAAATTTCTTATATTGGGCTCTATTTTTGGCCTGTCTCCATATATGCAGGCAAAAGAGATGAGTGATTTTGAAAAAACATTTAAAAAGTTAGAACCGACACTCTCAGCAGTGCAAGCACATTTGTTCCCAGAAGGCAGTAAAATCCCTTCTGCCAAATCGATGAATGTCACACAGTTTTTATTTGAAACCATCATGCATAAGAGTTTTGATAGGGATATTAAAGCCTTTGTGCTTGAAGGGGCAAAGGAGCTGGAAAAGCGAGAAAAAGGACGATTTGTCTCTCTCTCGAAGGAAGAGAAAGAAAAAGCTTTACGTGCCTATGAAGCAACAGAATATGGCAGCAGTTGGCTGTCTCGTATGATAACACTTAGCATGGAGGGATTGTTCAGTGATCCGATCTATGGCTCAAATATTCAAGAGGAGGGATGGAAGTCTATCTCTTCCTATGGCGGTTTCCCAAGGCCAAAAACAAGGTATATTGAATTATGAGTATGTATGATGTTGTGATAATAGGATCAGGAGCAAGTGGTGGAGCTGTTGCCTACACTTTATGTCAGGCAGGATATAAAGTTGCTGTATTGGAAAAAGGCAAGCTTATGAATCGAGAAGCATTTTCCAAAGATGAATTGGCCTATAGTAGAAGAGATCTGGTCACACCTAATTTATTTGACGAGTATCATACGATCGAGGAAAAAATAGATGGAGAGTGGGTGGCTACCCCCACCTATGAATCTGGCTGGAGTTTCTGGAACGGGAGTATTGTTGGAGGGTCTTCAAACTTGATGTCCGGTATGCTGCATCGTCTGCATCCTGATGATTTTAGGCTTAAGAGTAAATATGGAGAGATCAAAGGTGCCAATGTGGTTGACTGGCCCATCTCTTATGATGATATGGAACCTTATTATGCCTTAACGGAAGAGCTTGTAGGAATTTCAGGCAGGGTAGATAAACATCCATTTGAACCACCACGCAGTACAAATGATTTTACGCAACCACCCACAAAAGAAAACGCAGTAGTAAAGCTGTTTGACAAGAGCTGTAAAGCACTTGACATTACACCGCTTGTCACACCAAGAGCAGTACTCTCAAAAGATAAACCTGGACGTGATGCCTGTTATTACTCAAATTTCTGTGGCAGTTATGGTTGCAGTTCTGGAGCAAAAGGAAGTTCAAGAGAAGCACTTTTAAAACCGGCTCTTGCAACAGGGAACCTGACCTTGCTGAGCAATACCTATGTCAAGTATCTACATACTCAAATTAAGGATGAAGTGTCATACGCTGTAGTCGTTGACACTATCACAGGTAAAGAGAAAAAAATAACAGGAAAGATCTTTGTTGTTGCTGCTCAGGCACATGAGAGTGCAAGGCTTTTGCTCAACTCTGCAAATGAACATCATCCTGACGGTTTAGGAAACAGTAGTGGAGAACTGGGTAAAAACCTACTCTTCTCCGGCGGAGGTTCGGGACAGGGAGAGTTACACAAGGACAGTTTGAAGCATATAAAATTTGAAGAACTTATGACAACAGGTCTTTTTGTTAATCGTTCGATCCTGGATTGGTATTTTATCGACCATTGGTGGGACGGTAAATTTAAAGGTGGTTCTGTAGAGTTCATGTTTGAACATCAAAACATCATTAGCCGCGCACGTAAAAATGGGTACAAAGATGGAAAACTGGTGTGGGGGAAAGATCTGGGAGAACGACTTGTTACGCGATTTACAGAACAGAAAAGCATTCGTTTTGAAGTCTTTAATGACTGGCTTCCCAATGATGACTGCTTTGTAGCATTGGACCCTATACATAAAGACAGATTTGGCATGCCTGTAGGGAAACTGAGACTCGAAGGGCACCCTCAAGATGTAAAAGTAGGCAGCTATATTGCTAAGAGGTGTGAGAAAGTACTTGAAGAGATGGGAGCAAAGAACATCTATTCTTCTATCTCTTCTGCTCCTCCACAAAACCTGGTTGCAGGAGGGTGTCGTTTTGGAAATGACCCAAAAACATCAGTATTGAATAAATATTGTCGATCTCATGATGTAAAAAACCTATATGTTGCGGATGCCAGTTTTATGCCAACAGGAGGCTCTGTAGCCTATACCTGGACCATCTATGCGAATGCTTTCAGAGTGGCTGATCATATCGTTAAGCAGTTAAACGTACGTTAGAATTTATATCCTTGTATAAGCTGGTTTTATTTTTTTTTAAAGTGGATTCTGATACTATGCATCCAAAGATGTTGAAAAAGCTAAACCTATTGTAAAGTAGGGACAGAAAACTATGGGTCTTCGAAAGATTGCCAAGTTGCCAATATTTACATGTGGATTACTGCGTTTAAATGACTTTCTTCTCTTTATCTCAGCACATTATGGGTTAAGACAAATTTAAATTTTTGTTTATTTTTTATTAATCATTAAGCGTTACAATTACATATATTTTTTAGTATGGATTATAATTTATACTATTAAAACGTATTACTTTAAACAGGGGCAATCATTGAAGAAACTTTATAAACTATTACTTACGTTCTCTCTCGCTACAGGTGCAACACATGCTGCCACTACACAAACTATTAAATATAAAGTGAAGAGTGGAGACTCTCTTTATAAGATAGCACATAAGAATAATACAACAATCACAAAAATACGAAAAGCAAATGGGATAAAAAAAGGTGAAGTCCTTAAGTTGGGAAAAGTGATCAAAGTACCAAAATCTGTGACTTCTTCAAAGAGTAAGAAAAAAGTAGTCAAAAAAAGCAGTAAGAAAAAATCTACTACATTGACAAAGTATCGTATTAAAAAAGGAGATACCCTTTCAAGTATTGCAAGAAAACATCATACCACAATTGCAAAGCTAAGAAAAGTAAATGGTCTTAAAACGAGTTCAATGATCAAAATAGGAAAGTCACTAAAAGTTCCTCAGAACAAGAAAACAATTAAATTTGCAAAAGTGAAGAAAAACATATCAAATAAAAAGTTAGCTGCATCACTTTCTCGATTAGATACGATTAGTTTAGAGGCAGGTAAAGCAAAAGCAAAAAAAAGTAATACATTTGCCTTCAGTGATATTTTTGTTGGGAAGAATAATAAAAATGCAGATAAATGTAAAAAGATTACATCATTGGCAAAAAAGAAATTAGGAAAAAGATACGTATGGGGTGCAAGCGGTAATAAAAATACCTATGACTGTTCTAGTTTTGTAAAATATGTCTATAAAAAGAATGGTATAGAGCTCCCACGTACTTCTATTATGCAGTCAAAAGTTGGAAAATATGTAAAAAGAGATGAATTACAAAAAGGGGACCTGATCTTCTTTGATACATCTAAAAGACGTAAGGGGTATGTGAATCATGTAGGTATTTACCTTGGAGATAATAAATTTATCCATGCTTCATCTGCGAAGAAAAAAGTTGTCATCTCAAAATTACATAAGAATTTTTATAGTAACAGATACAAAGGTGCAAGACGTCCTTCTTAATATTAAATCGTCTTCTTGAGGAGTGTTTACTCCTTGTACCCCTTCTATTCAATTAAACCTAATATTGGAATTAGTACCTTTATAGGCCTCCATCAGCTAGTTCATTTTGTTTTGATCAAAAGTGTAAAGGAAATACCATGACTATTTGTAGAAAATGTAACAACACAAATGTTACTTGGAATGGTATATGGAAGCAGTGTGCAAGCTGTGGTGAAGTGCATGAAAGACAAAATGTTGAGGTAAACAATAGAATTTTTTGTAGGCTCTTGTCTAATGAGAATAAAAGTTTGAATGATATTGATGCTTTGCCTTGCAAGTCGACACTTATGGGGAAATTGATATCAAAATTTCAATTAACTAACTAAAGTTTTTATGAATTTAGGAGGAGGTATGTCAAGGGTTTTCCCCCTTTGACATACTATCTGTTTTAATCTGCTTCTAATACTGCACCAGAACTCGCATTGGTTACCAATGCTCTATATTGTCTTAACCATTTACTTTTCAACGGCTTGATAAGAGGTTTAAAGTTTGCTCTTCTTTCTGCAATGACTTCATCACTGAGGTTCGCTTGTAAGATGTACTGATCCACATCGATATGTATCTCATCACCATCCTCAAGTAGTCCGATAAGACCACCTTCTGCAGCTTCAGGGCTTACATGTCCGATACTTGCTCCTCTTGTGGCACCTGAAAATCTACCATCAGTGATCAAGGCTACTTTGTCTCCAAGTCCCATACCCATGATAAGACTGGTAGGGCTAAGCATCTCTTGCATACCAGGACCACCACGAGGACCTTCATAGCGGATAACTACAACATCGCCAGCTTTAACTTTACCGGCTAATATGCCTTCTAGACACTCATCCTGTGAGTTAAAACATACAGCAGTACCAGTAAAGACTCTGTCTCCAGTGATACCGGCAGTTTTAATGACAGCACCTTGTTCTGCAAGGTTACCATAAAGGATGGCTAATCCACCCACTTCAGAGTAAGGATTGTCTATGGTATGGATAATATTCGTATCGAGTATCTTCGCATCTTTTACTTTTTCATACAGTGTTTCACCTGTTACCCCTAAGTTATCAAGTAAAATATTATCACCACGTTTCATCATCTCATGCATCACGGCATTGACACCACCTGCTTTATTGATATCTTCCATGTGTACGGTTGAGAGTGATGGAGAGATCTTTGCGATGTGAGATACACGCTTAGAGATGGCATTGATGTCACTGAGATTAAAGTCAACTTCTGCTTCTATTGCAATAGCCAGCATGTGAAGTACTGTGTTTGAACTCCCTCCCATTGCCATATCTACAGCGAAAGCATTACGTACGGCATTTTCATTCAAAATATTTCGCAAACGGTATTTTTCACGTTCAGCAGCTTCCGACTTTGCTATCTCACAGACACGTCTGGCAGCTTTTCTGTAAAGCTCTGTTCTCTCAGGGGTCAATGCAAGTATAGTACCATTCCCTGGAAGAGCGATACCCATTGCTTCCATCAGTGTATTCATAGAGTTCGCTGTAAACATCCCTGAACAAGACCCACCGCTTGGACAGGCATTACACTCAATGTCAAGTAGTTCTTCATCTGTGATCTCACCGGTTTCATGTTTCCCAACCGCTTCAAATGCCGTGGCAAGATCGATAGGGGTACCATCTTTTGTGTAGCCCTTTTCCATAGGACCTCCAGAGACAAACACTGTAGGTACATTCACCCGTAAGGCACCCATGATCATCCCAGGAACGATCTTGTCACAGTTAGGTATAGCGATCATCGCATCAAGTTTGTGTGCATTCATAACGGTTTCTATAGAGTTTGCAATGATCTCACGACTCGGAAGAGAGAAAAGCATACCATCATGTCCCATAGCGATACCGTCATCCACACCAATAGTGTTAAATTCAAAAGGTACACATCCATTGGCACGGATCTCCTCTTTGATCACTTCAGCAACTTTGTTAAGGAAAAAATGTCCGGGAATGATCTCTATGAATGAATTTGCCACACCGATGAACGGTTTTTCAAAATCTTCATCTTTTACACCCGTTGCACGCAGTAGACTTCTATGTGGAGCTCTACTAAACCCCTGTTTTATTTCGTCACTTCTCATGGAAAAGCCTTTTATATGTATTTTTATCGATTATAGCAGATGAATCTCAAAAAAAAGAGGACAAAAGCACTTTTTATCCAAGAAGTGATGTTTTCTCTTTACATTAAAAACTTTTTTGGCTATAATCGCACTCCAATTTTAAACTAATACTTTAAAAGAGGTATGGATGTGCGGGCGTAGCTCAGCGGTAGAGCATAACCTTGCCAAGGTTGGGGTCGACGGTTCGAACCCGTTCGCCCGCTCCATAAAAAATAAGTATTACATTATATGAATGGTACCAATTATGCCCGGGTGGTGGAATGGTAGACACAGGGGACTTAAAATCCCCCGGTCATTGTGACCGTGCCGGTTCAAGTCCGGCTCCGGGTACCACCATATATGGAACCATCGCCAAGTTGGTAAGGCCGCAGCCTGCAAAGCTGCTATTCGCCGGTTCGAGTCCGGCTGGTTCCTCCATTATATAAACTGGAATTTATCTATTTTTAGATAATATTCTATTCTTCAAATTGTCGGGAGATGTCAGAGTGGTCGAATGTGCCGGTCTTGAAAACCGGTGAGGGTTATACCTCCGGGGGTTCGAATCCCCCTCTCCCGGCCATTATTTTTAAACAAACCAATATAGTTACCAGCACAACGTACTTTGAGAGTGTTTTCACTGTTTTGTAAAAAACTTAAATACCACCTATGTACCACCACAGGTCTATTTTTTAGCGCTGTATCAATTCTTTTTAGTATTCAAACTACGTTCCAACTTTTCAAAAGCCTCTAAACGTTTATCCTTATCCATTTTCTCAAGATTAAGCATTTTCCATTTTACTGATGGAAGCCGATCAATATTCTTGAACGGCAATAGACCCCAATCAGGATCCCCTTTTTTGAACCCAAGCAAAAATGCTTTATGCTCTGCTGTTAATTTCTGATGCAGGATCTTGATCAGCTCACCCCTTGTATCGGTCAAAAGTTCTAGCTCTATAGGTTCTGTAGTCATACCTATAAACTGTTCTTCAAAGGTATGGCTAATATCTATGAGGTTAGGGTGTAGCAGTTTAGCTATAGGTTGATTTGAGCTGATAAGATATACGATAAATACATCCATCAAAGAATCACTAATGCCCTCATTGTCAAGCAATCCTCTCACATCAAAAAAGTCTCTTGGATGTTGACGGTCAAGTGCTGCACATATTTTACCTGCATAGAGATCATCATGATGCACTACCAATGTTTCTGCAAATCCAAATGCTTCTTCCACTTTTGGACTGACCATTTCAAGAGTTGGCTCCTTAACAGTTCCTCTCATTACAGGGGATGTCTCTATTTTAATACGTACACCATCCTTCTCAACTTGCAGTTTAGAGAGTGTGCCATCTCCTCTTTGTTCCAGTCGATATACTTTTGAACCTTTCATACTCTTCTCAATATTCTGTGCAATTCTCTCAAGTGCCTCAGCAATATGTTTCAGACTGCTTGTTCTGTTCTCAACAGGTAGATACATCAAGTCAATATCTACAGAGAGTCTTGGCATATCTCTAACGAACATATTGATGGCTGTTCCGCCTTTTAGGGCAAAGCACTCTTCATTGTTGATGTATGGCAGTACTTCTAAAAGCAACTGTACTTGTTTATAATAAATATTTGAGTTGTCAAGCATTAAATTCCTTTGGTACTGTAATCATATAGGTTTTATGATAATTTCCATCTTTAACAATTTGCAGTTTTCCTGAGCCTATTTCTATATCTTTACTGATATGCCCAGTCCAGGGAAAGTTATAGTAGTCTGCGAAGAAGAGAAACAATCGTTTTACTTTTCTACTGCTACAGTTCAGAAGTAACTCATTTAGAACTCTTGGGCTTAGTGTTGTCAGTCCTTCAAATATCTCTGCAACAAACTTAAAACTGATTCCTTTATCTCCCACTTGGTAGAGAAGTTCAAGTATAGCTCTTTCGGGTGAAGAGATGTTTATTTGCCAATCTCGTATAGAGGTATCCTGTTTCTTTAGTCCCAGATCTCCAAAGAGTGGTTTTTTATAAAAGGTGAAGGAGAGAGACTCTATCTGCCTGATCCATGCAGGAGGTGACTTCTCTCCATACAGCGTAATAGACTTCTCTCCCCCTATAGGTAAGTAATGTGCATAACCTAAAAGGTTAAGTGCGGAAAGTCCTCCCAGATGAAAAGGCAGTCCTGCAAGCTTCTGAAGTCCCAGGACAGCTCCCTGCCATTCCAATATTGATGCAGGTCTTATGTAGGCTCCGTTCCCAAGTTTGGTCAGCCATCCATTTTTAACATACTTGTAGATTAGCTGTGAGGAATAGCCATTGGCAGTGAACCATGAACTTGGTGCCACAACACCTTCGGGTAACAATTGATATAGTTGTTTTAGTTTTAACTCTTTTTCTAAACTCATAGTTTATATTCTACCATATTTTAGAACTAATTACTATATTTTTGTTCTAAATATTTAGAATAAATAAACTATAGGTTTATATTTTATATTATTTTGGAACTTATAGATATAAATATGACATATATAGACGTAAGAGATTATGCCTTCAGTATCTTAACACTTTCCCCTGTAATTACATTATCTTTTACATATTATTATTGTTGTAGTTGACCAAGTGAAGTTTGAAGATTATCAATATGTGTTTGGTAACATTGTTACCAA
>NZ_JBATIY010000163.1:0-3588 GCF_049668085.1 Sulfurovum sp.
GTATATTGATTGATACACAATGGCATCTCGTTTAGTTTCAGTCTATGGATGATACAATTGCTATGAAAGTACGAACGGTTTTCCTTCAGTCTGCTTGTAGATGACGGGGTTCACGTTTAGAAAGCAGATAATTAACAGGAGATCAACTTGGACTTTCTTGCTCTATTGTTTGTGGCAAAACCATTTAACATACTTGTAGTTGCTGTTGCATTTCTTGGGGCTTACTTCATCTTACAGTGGTTTGACAGTATACGCCAGACCCGTCTTCTGCTTATTGCGTCTATCGCATGGGGACTTTATGCGGCCTGGGAGTTACTGGTTCAGATCAGGACACCAGAAGCAAATATCAGGGTAGACCTTCTTATGATCTGGCCGTTGCTGGCAATGCTCTCTAGTTGGGCACTGTATCGAGTACTTCGTCGTTGATTCCTGTTCCCACTATGTAAGAAGAAGTGTTTGTCTTAGATATAGACAGAGCAATATTCTAATTGAGATATTTGATTACTGCAAACACTTATGATACAATTGAGATGTTATTAATACATTACATTAAATTGGAGACATGATGAAAAGAAAATTATTTGCAGTAGTGACAGGAATAGGATTACTCTCAATGCCTTCAATGGCTAAAGATATTGTACATAACAAACAGGTTCACTTTGACAAAGGTACAACTGGTACCACTATGAAGGGTAAGATCAAAGGATACGAAACCTACAATTATAAACTCGGAGCCAAGTCAGGCCAGTATATGCGTGTAAGTTTGGAAAGTAAACATACCGCGACCTATTTTAATATTTTTGAACCGGGTAAAGGCCCTGGAGATCAGGCAATGTTCATTGGATCTATCAAGGGAAATATGTATACAGGAAATCTGCCTAAAGATGGTACTTACACCATTCAGGTTTATATGATGCGCAGTGCGGCAAGAAGAAATGAAGTAGCAAACTATCAGCTTCATGTAGGTATAGATTAGCCAGAGTTTTTTCTTTAAATAAAGTTTTTTCTTACGGTTCTTGTTTAAAAGACATTATTTTTCCAAAACCTTGTAAAATATATAACTTTATAAGGTTTTTACTCCTTTTGCCTTGGCGCAAAACTTATAGCATATTTCATAGGATTCCAATATTTTTATGAGAAAGTCAATTAACTATTTATCCAATATTTTTTAAATACCTAGCCACTGCATCTTCATCATTAGAGTGAGGAAGTACAAGATCTGCAACAGCTTTTACTTCATCTAAGGCATTTGAAACGGCCACAGAAGTTCCTGCAAGTTTGAACATGCCCAGGTCATTCACACTGTCACCAAATACTGTTATCTCTTCATGGCCACGACCCAGATACTCCATCACCTTTTGCATGGCATGGGATTTGTCTCCTTCAGAATGAAGTAGAGTAAGGAAGTAACCGCCTCCATATTTTTCTGGAGAGAGTTTGGCTTCTATGTTCGTACCGAATACTTTTTGTATCTCTTCATAAAGCGGACGTAGTTGTTCTTCATAACCAAAATAGACTATCTTTAGATTTTGTTGCATTGTTCGGTTGTTAGGATTAAACTGCATTCGCGGATCATCCTTATAGCCTTTGAGTACATCTTGCTGGTACTCATTGAGTTTTCTTGGGTATAAAAAAGACTCATTTAATTCTTTGTCTTTTACCCCTATGATGAAAGGATCTATATCAAACTGTGTACCAACATCCACGATGGCATCACCCAGCTCTTTATTGATTGTCTTTAGGTCTATCAGTTTACGTTCCGGGGTGATGATAATTGTACCATCAAGGAGTATCATAGGTGCATTGATATGAATCTTCTTAAGTAGCTCCTGTGATTTCTGAAAGCTTCTGGCAGTGGCAATGGTCATAATGGATGACTCTGCTTTATTGTTCCAGGTCTCCGTACTAAAATCACTGATACTTAGGTCAGAACGTAAGAAAGTGTGATCAAGGTCGGTGATATAGATCGGTCTTTTAGGCATTAACTTGAAAATCCTGAGGTAAAGTTCATTTTTGCCTGCACGATGGCTTTTTGTTTCTCTTTCCTATGTGTATCTTTTTCAACAAAGATCTTTTTACGTGTTACAGGATCCATCTCTGTGTAGTACATTACCGCAGAGTAAGTACCTGGTGTTGGTGTAAAGACCTGAGCCTGTTCTGGATTCATTTTGAGTTCATGGGTCGTAAAACGTTTCAGTTCATGCATGTCTTTCTCTTCACAACCAGGATGTGCTGCTATGAGGTAGTAGGTAAGAAACTGCTTCTTTCCCATATCTTTGTTTAGCTTGTCATAAAGCCTTTTAAAGTCAATCAGAGTTTGTTTCCCCGGTTTACCCATAAGGTCAAGTACATGTTGTTGTGTATGTTCAGGAGCAACTTTCATTTGTCCTGAGATATGGTGTTTAACCAGCTCTTTAAGGTAAGAGTATCCCTTGCGTTTGTCTTCTGTGATAAGGTCATAACGTATCCCTGAAGCGACAAATGCTTTTTTGATACCGTCTATGTTACGCACCTGTTTCATCATACCTATGACACGTGTATGGTCAGGTTTCATAGATGAACAAAGATGACGTGAGTCAACACAACGTTGGTGATCACAGGTGCCAAGTTTAAGTTTTTTGTTACACTCATAGCCATACATGTTCGCTGTAGGACCTCCAAGGTCTGAGATGATACCCTTAAAGTCTTTGTACTCTTTGAACTGGTTGGCTTCTTTCACGATAGACTGCTCAGAACGTGTACGAATCGTACGTCCCTGGTGTACACCTATGGCACAGAAATTACACTCTCCCCAGCATCCCTGATGGGTCATGATGGAAAACTTGATCGTCTCCAAACATTTGACTTTACCTTCTGGTCGGTGGTAAGGATGAAGCTCTCTTGTAAATGGAAGTGCTGAGACTTCATCCATCTCTGGTTCATTCAGATAATCGCATGGCGGGTTTTGTATCGAGTAGCGTGTATCTACCTTTTGGCAAAGTCCTTTTGCTGCGATGGGGTCGTTGTTGTCATAAAAGAGATCAAAAAGGTCTATGTATTTTTCTTTATCATCCAGACAATCTTGATGAGAGGGAAGTTGATGATAATGTTCCACAGGTTCTTTGTTTATGTAACACACACCACGTACATCTTTCCAGTCATACCCTTTATCCAGGGCACGCGTAAGGTCACGAATGGCCTGTTCTCCCATGCCATAGATGAGTATGTCTGCTTTAGAGTCAAAAAGTATCGGCTTTCTAAGCTTATTGGTCCAGTAGTCATAGTGTGTCACGCGTCTTAGACTTGCCTCTATACCACCGAGCACAACAGGCACAGTGTTTTTAAAGTTTTGACGTATGAGATTTGTGTAAACAAGTACTGCACGGTCCGGACGTTTAGTATTTTTACCACCTGGAGTGTAGTCATCTGAGTTTCTAAACTTTTTCGTAGCTGTATAGTTAGCCACCATAGAGTCTATACTCCCGCCACTTACACCCCAGTACAAACGAGGTTCACCCAAACGTTTAATATCTTTATCACTCTTCACATCAGGTTGTCCGATGATACCTACTTTGTAGCCTAACTTTTCAAGCATACGTCCTACAGTAG
>NZ_JBATIY010000164.1:0-3164 GCF_049668085.1 Sulfurovum sp.
TTCCAACTCTGGATCAATAGGAACGATCTTTCCATCTTCACTGAGTGAAAAGTTTCTGTTGAATGCCATGGAGATAGAGTTCATCGTATTTTGGAACTCCGTTTTGGCATTGCTTGAACGGTTAAGCAATGCGATCAGCAGATCTTTGATCTTCATTTTATCGTAATGCAGCGCTTCATAACCAGGCACACTCAATGTTTTTAAATGAACCAGTTTACGTATATCTTTCACCCGTACCTGACTACTGATAGAACGCAGCAATATCTCTTGAAGCTTCTCTTTAGAGTAGATATTGAGCGAATCAATGATATCTGTCACACGATACCTGTTTTCATCAGCCAGATCCATCGCTTGGCAGAGTATGGTTTTACCTGTTTCGTTTTGGACAGTGATACCTTTAGAGCTGAGATACTTCTCTTCAAGTTCGATCGCATCTTTAATATAGGACTTTAGATAGAGGTATTCAGGGTACTCATCGAGTTCACTTGCACGTTTCACCAAAGAAGCAAAAGCGTACTGTCGTACATCCTCTGGAAGATTATCATAGAATTCATACTTGATGATACGTCTGAAGTTATTGAGGTTTGCGTTGAATCTAAGCGGATGAGTGAATGAGGCAGAGGCTTTTTGAAGCATTTTGTCTAAGATAGTCTCACCATCATGGCTGAATGCCGTATGGCCGATGTCATGTAGAAGACCTACGATCTTTCCTATCTTGAAAAAATTCAGATCGACATCATCACCCAATTGTGCACTAAGATGGTTGAGCATATACTCTGTGCTTAACCCTACTTCAATAGAATGGCTATAGCGGTTCCGTATACTGTCTTTGGTATGTTTTGAGAGATACATCGGGATATCTTTCAGACGTACAAAAACTTTGTGCCCTACTATACCAAGTTCACATTCTTCTACAGCAATGTGATAATGTTCTCTGTTCATCATGCCCTTTCAGGGGTTATTTTTTACTTACCCTCTGACATTCACTTACAAAGTGTTTTGCATTTTCAACCGGTACATCAGGAAGGATCCCGTGTCCGAGGTTAAAGATATGTCTTTGTGTGCCCATGATCTCTTGGATCGCTTCTACACTCTCAGTCGTTTTTTCTTTAGAGTAGAGTCTGCATGGTTCCATATTTCCCTGAAGGACGTATTTGTCTCCAAGTTTCTCTTTGGCCATAGCCATAGGTGTTCCCCAGTCTATACCAAATACATCGAAGTTTCCATACACTTTTCCACTCTCTATAAACGATGCCACACCTTTAGGGAACATAATTACAGGAATGTGCGGATATTTCTCTTTGAGATACTCAGCGATCTCAACCATATAACGCCATGAAAATTCATCATACATACCTGGTTCAATAGCCGCTGCCCAAGAATCAAAGATCTGTACGACATCCACACCTGCTTGTATCTGCTTCTCCATATAGAGTTTAACCACATCAGTTACTTTTCTAAGGATATTGTGAAGGAGTTCAGGATTTGAATACATCATCTTTTTACAAATGTTATAGGTCTTTGTCCCCTGTCCTTCTATCATATAGGTTGCCAATGTCCATGGAGCACCTGTAAAACCGATAAGTGCGATCTCATCACCTCTTGCATCCAACTGTTCTCTAAGAAGTGCTATGGTCTCATACACATAGGTCAGTTTACTTGCTGCTTCTTCACCACCGATAAGTCTGTCGAGATCTTCCTGTGATGTTAAAGGATCAGAAAACTTCGGTCCCTCACCTTTTACAAAACTCAAATCCATACCCATTTCATCTGGAATAACCAAAATATCTGAGAATAAAATAGCTGCATCAACACCTACGATGTCAAGCGGCTGGATAGTCACTTCTGCCGCTTTTTCAGGATTATGACACAAGTTTAGAAAGTTTCCTGCTTCAGCACGTACTGCCATATATTCAGGAAGATAACGCCCTGCCTGTCTCATCATCCATACAGGTGTGTATGGTGTCTCTTTCCCTAGACATGCGTCTACAAATATTTTACTCAATTGTTTTTCCTTAAAAATAATGCTCTTCTTCTTTACAAAAGAGCTTTCGTGACCTCAACAGTCTAACCAAATAAAAGGCTGTAATTCCTTTTCAAGCCTGTCTATTTCTTACCTACTTTTCCTAAAAAATATAACCCCACTGCCAGTGCTGCAATAGCAAGTGCAAAATACAACATCTCTAATGGTGTTGAAAACTTTGTATGTAGCACCCTTTGAAAAAAGTTTACTACAAGTACCATCACAATTACTTTTGCGATCTTGTCTTTTAACTGATCCAGGTTATGAATTGCCAGCAACTGATGTTCTCCATCCTCATGTTCCTTTGCCTCATCAATATCTGAAATAAAAAGTTCATATAAACCAAAAGCAAAAATAAACATCACAACGGCAATTAGATATAAGTCAACTGCACCAATGATCCCGGCAACCACATCTTCATGAAAATGTTCTGGATGTGGTATAGCATGTGTGACTACTTGAAATGAGACAACTGCAACATTCCAGATATCCATAGAGGCAATTATACATAAAATCACTGCACCAAGAAGTCCAAAAATAACTGCCAGGAGAACAATAAATCTACTTCTCCAGATCATGCCTTCAAATAGTTTTTCTAACATTACGCATTTTCCTCTAACTTGATCCATTTTTGTGCGATTCTGACTGCATTGGTTGCAGCACCTACTCTCACTTGATCTGCTACACCCCAAAGGTGTAAAATATTGTTCGCATAGATGTCTTTTCTGATACGCCCGACATAGGTCTCATCTGTATCTGTTGCAGTCAAAGGCATAGGGTATTCATTTTTAGACATATCATCTATAACAGTGACATTTTCAAAGTTACCCAGTACCTCTCTTGCTTTATCTACATTCACATCTACATTATCTTCAAATGTGATCGTGATAGACTCAGAGTGGCTTCTTAAAACCGGTACACGTACACACGTTGCAGAAACTGCAAAATTACTGTGCATGATCTTATTGGTCTCATTGACCATTTTCATCTCTTCTTTGGTGTAACCATTTTCCAGAAACACATCGATCTGTGGCAGGACATTAAAAGCGATCTGCTTGGGATAAACCTCACACTTGATCGGCTTTGCATTGAGCAGTCTTGCCGTCTGGACAGCCAGTTCCTCGATCGCTTCCTTGCCGGT
>NZ_JBATIY010000165.1:0-2469 GCF_049668085.1 Sulfurovum sp.
TCCTTTACCCAAGCTTTCAAATCTACGTACAACTAATCAAAAATCTCTATCTATTTAAACTTTTAAATCTAAGCACAATTCATTAAAAATCTTAACTTATTATATTTCTTCAAAATGCTTTAGAAGATTGAACGACCAATAAAAATATTCATGTTATATGAAGATATGTAGTCTATTAGTGTCACAGTTTTATCAATCATGCGTACCGCATTTGTACTAAGAGATTATTTGATATAATAAATATTATAGCTTATGCAATAAACTAAATTAAAAAAGTAGGTAATTATGTGGTGGATAATAGCAGGTATTATAGGTATAGTGGCAATTTTTCTTATTCTTTATGTGAAAAGCATAAGAGATGATATTAAACATAAAGAATGGCGTGAAAGAGTAGATGAAAGAATTAACAATGGTGAGTATTGGAAAGGTATGGATTCTTGGATGTTGGAACATTCTTTGGGTAAACCAAAGAGTATAGAGGTAAAAGAAGAGAAAGAATTTAAGAGAGAAATCTGGGAATATGATAATGGTCTCAAATTCACTCTAGAAGGTGAGTTGGTTGTTGGATGGGAAGGTTCGTAACCCCGCATTGTTTCTGTAGTAGTATTATATGGATCTATCAATAAGAACAACAAATAAAGATCAGTATAAGTGATCTCATATTCCACTCTATATAGGGTTTGCTACATTGTGGCTATACTATAGAGTTGATGTAAAAAATGACATAGCCTTTTTTACAGATAACCCTGCAATTTAATCAGCATACTGTAAACCAAGACCTCTTTTTGGGTAGCGGGTGCTTGTTTGATGAGTATCTCACTTTCCAATAAATGTTCAAATATTTTCAGTAGTGCAGCAGACTTTACACGTAAGGCTAGCTGTGCTTTTTGTTCTTCTATCTGCTTAGGGAGTTTGTACCCGAGGATAGCTGCTGAATCTACATGACCATTGAGCTTGATGTAAGCATGGAAGAGGAAGATCTGATTGACAAAATACTGGGTAGATCGAAGCAAAGAAGCTTCATCTTCACCGAGATCAAGTAGTTTTGTTATGGTTGCTGTAATAGGCTTTTTGTTAAATAGATCTATCAGTAGCTGCTCAGTAGCCAAAGGTGCAGTTGAATAGACAAGTCTATCAATATCTTTACTGGTGACTTTCATGCCCAGAATGGCAAGCTTATTCAGTTCATTGGCACAGAGTGCCAAGTTGTTATTGAGTATCAGCATGAGGTGCTGTAGGGCATAGTGGTCAATGTCTAGCTGTATCTGTTGTGCTTTTTGCTGCAACATGGCGATACCGTCACGAATATTGGGTTCGAAAAATCGTACCCAGGCACCGCCTTTTTTCTCACTAAAAGCAGATTGCATACTCTTCGCATCTTTTGGAGCACCTGAGTAGCCGTAGAGGAAGTAGTTGTCTTCATTTTTGTTGGCAAGTTCGATGAGGACATCCAGTTCTTTTTTTGGTATCTTTTTGTCGTGTTTGACCACTACAAGGTTTGTTCCGCCAAACAGAGAAGTTTGGGAAAGGAAATTCTTTGCCTGTTCAAAGTTCCACTCATCGTGGTAAAGACTGAGCATACTCTCTTTAGCATCTGTCTTTTTGATATAGCTATCTATGTAGAAGTCTACGAGGTAGTCATTCTCACCATAAAATAAAACGGCTTTAGGAAGTGCCTGTTTAAGTTTCTGGTCAAATTCTCTTTGATACATTAGGCTAACTCCATCTCTTCTTTACTCAATTTTTCAACAAGTTCAACCATAATGACAGCTTGTGCGATGTTCACTTCATTTATCTTCACTTTGACTCTATCAAAAAGCATCACACCATCACCTTTAAGATGCACAGTCACTCCTTCGATATCACCTTGAAGTACGGCTTTAGCACTTTCATCTGCTTCAATGATCTCTGCTTCAAAGATCTCACCTAAATGCTCTGCTGCCCAGCGTGCAAACTTACGGTCTCTAAAGTCCCATTCTGCTTTTGTAGCTTCCCGTTCGAGTTCAGATACCCTTGCACAAAGTGGTTCGATGTTTCGTAACAGGTAACTTGCTTCTTCTTCATCTTCCCGTAACTGCGTTTTGATGAGACGGTGCAGTATGAGGTCAGAGTATCTACGTATCGGGGAGGTAAAGTGACTATAGTGACTAAAGCCCAGTCCAAAGTGTCCAACATTATGTGCTGCGTAACTTGCTCGTCGTAAGGATTTGATGACCATAGAGTCTACTTCTGATGCAAGACCCATTTTTTCTGCTTCTTTCTGGATGGCACGTATGAGAGAAGGAGAATCTTCATACTCTTCAACATACAAGCCGATAGCAGCTAACTCAGCCAGTAAAGATTCTATCTTGGCAAGTTGAGGCGGTTCATGTATACGGAAGATACCGTCACCTTCTCCAGTAAACCGTTTTGCAGAAGCCTGATTGGCCAGGAGCATACACTCTTCAATCAGTGAGTGAGAAGGCGTAC
>NZ_JBATIY010000166.1:0-6345 GCF_049668085.1 Sulfurovum sp.
GCCAATGCAGGTGGCGTTGCTGTAAGTAATTTTGAGATGAGTCAAAATGCCGCGATGATAAAATGGACTTTTGAAGAAGTAGATGCCAAACTGAAATCGACGATGCAGGATATCTGTAAAGATGTTGCTGCTACTGCTAAAGAGTATGGTGTTGAGGGGAATTATGTCGATGGTGCAAATATTGCCGGGTTCAAGAAAGTTGCTGATGTCATGATTGCTGAAGGAATATAATATGAGCAAAAAATATTTAATAGTAGGAGGCGTTGCCGGTGGTGCATCCGCTGCTGCAAGACTCAGAAGGCTTGGTGAAGAAGATGAGATCATCATGTTTGAAATGGGACCTCATGTCTCATTTTCAAACTGTTCCCTTCCCTATCGTTTAAGCGGTGAAGTGAAGAACACTGAAGACCTTGTCATGATGACACCTGAAAAGTTCAAAGGGATGTACAATATCGATGCACGGGTCAACAATGAAGTGATCGCTATTGACAGAGAGAATAAAGAGATCGAAGTCAAAAATCTTTTAGATGATACAACTTACAGAGAGTCTTATGACAAACTGATCTTATCTCCGGGAGCCCATCCTGTTGCTCCAAATCTACCGGGTATTGAAAAAGCCAATGTTTTCACCATAAGAAACGTGGTTGATATTGACAAACTGCATAGATTTATTGAAAAGACAAAACCTACAAGGATCACAGTAGCAGGTGCTGGATTTATCGGTATTGAAGTGGTAGAAAACCTTGTTCTTGCAGGGTATAATGTCACTTTGGTACAGTCCCCGCCTCAAATTCTTAACCAGATCGATGATGATATGGTACAGAGGCTTCACAAAGAAGTTATAGACCATGGTGTGGAATTAATATTAGGTGACAGGGTTGCTGCATTTGATACCAATAAAGTCATACTCAAGTCAGGTAGAGAGATCGAATCAGAAGTGGTGATCATGTCTATTGGTATTGTCCCTGCTACAGATATTGCTGTGAAAGCGGGTATCGAGACTGGTAAAAAAGGTGCCATAACAGTTGATGCCAATTATCTTACCAACGATCCTGATATCTATGCAGTCGGTGATGCCATTGAAGTCTATAACATTTTAACCCAAAGTAATGCACCACTTGCTCTTGCAGGACCTGCTCTCAAACAAGCACGTAGTGTTGCAGACCATATTCACGGTAGAAATATCAGCAACAATGGATATATCGGCTCTTCTATTGTGAAAGTGTTCAATATTAATGTTGCGAACACCGGTTTGAGTGAAAAAATGTTAGCAAATATGGATCTTGATTACGATGCTATTGTCATTGTGCCAAAAGACAAAGTAGGTATCATGCCTGATGCAGAAGACCTCGCATTTAAGCTTATCTTTGAAAAACCGACAGGCCGAATACTCGGTGCTCAGGCCATTGGTCTAGGTAATGTTGATAAACGCGTAGATGTCATCGCAACAGCGATCAAATTTGGTGCAACTGTGGATGACCTGCCCGATCTTGAACTCTGTTATGCTCCACCATTTGGTACAGGTAAAGATGTGGTGAATTTTTCTGGTTATGTTGCATCCAATATTCTTCATGGCGCATACAAGCAGGTCTCTTTCTCAAAAGTTCGTGAATTATATGAAGATGGTGCCTATATTCTTGATGTGCGAGAAACATATGAACTTGGGGATGAAGGTCAGCTAAAAAATGCGCATAACATTCCACTCTCACAACTTCGGGAAAGATTTGAAGAGATCCCCAAAGATGTACCTGTTTATGTACATTGTCGTTCAGGTCAGCGCTCATATAATGCCGTACTAGCTTTGCAGTCAAAAGGGTATAAACAGGTTTACAATATTGCTGCTGGATTTATGGGTATTCGATCATATGAATACTATAGAGACTTGACAACAGGAAGAGAACCAATTGTAGAAGATTACGGTTATTAGAGAGTAAAGACTCTCTAATGGCCTTATGCATGGTGTATATGTGTCATTATAACTTATCTATGTGACCATTAATATCCATGCTGAACCCACTGTAAGAAAAACAATAGTATTCACTAAAGTAACAATACCACCGACCCTATAGACCTCACCTGCTTCAATATAACCGCTTCCTAGATAAATCACATTTGAAGATGAACCTTGCGGAGTGATCATTGCGTTAAAGTTGGTTGCAAAAAGCAACATTAAAGCCATAAGTTCTGCAGGTACACCCGCTTCAATCGCAACACCTAAAAACACTGTAAAAAGTGCCAGCATCTGTGCGGTTTGTGAGACGAAGAAATAATGTATAAGCACATAAGAAAAGATAAGAATAACATAAGCAACAGGCCATGCCATTCCTTCCACCATAGTTGCTGCATTTTCTCCTACCCATCCCATAAAACCAAATTTATTCAAATAGACAGATATAGCATAAAGTATTGCAAACCAGACAAGTGTACCAAGAGCTTGTCCTTCACCATCAAGGTCTTTCATTGTAAAAACATTGGCGAGCATCAAGATACCTAAACCAAGAAAGGCTACAGCTGTTTTATTGATCACAGGAAAAAAAGATGAAGCGATCCATAAAGCCACCATACCTATAAAGACCGCACCCATGATCCATTCATTTCTGTGAATTTCTCCCATCTTATCTAGGGCTTGTTGTGCAATTTCTGGAGCATCCGGTGTCTCTTTCACTTCTGGAGGGTAGACTTTCATAAGGACCCATGGCAATAAAAAGTACAGTAAAATAACCGGAACAGAAGCTGCAATTGCCCATGAAGCATATGTAATATTAACACCAAATTCTTTTGCCATTTTAGCACCGGCAGGATTGGCTGCCATTGCTGTAAGCCAGAGAGAGGATGAAATAGTAAGTCCTGCCATAGAAGACATCATCAGGTAAGCCCCCAGTTTTTTACGGGTCCCGTCTGATACTTTTGATCCTGAGTCTGCTGCCAAAGCATTGACAATGGGAAAAAGTACTCCTGATCTGGCTGTGTTACTTGGAAAGGCAGGTGCAATGAACATATCGGCTGCGATAATTGAGTAAGAAAGACCTAAACTTGTTTTTCCAAATTTTTTAATGATCAAGAAAGCGATCCGCTTACCTAAACCAGACTTGATCACAGAGCTGGCAATTAGAAATGCTACGATAATAAGAAGGATCCAATCCTCTGCAAATCCACTAAATGCCTGTTTCGCTGTTAATGTACCAGTAAGAACAATAGCTGAAACTGCAAGTATGGAAGAAGTAAATATCGGCATAGCATTGAGTATTACGGCAAAAATAGCTGTGATAAATATAGCAAATAGATGCCAGGTAGATTGAGAGGTGAATTGAAGGTCTGAGGCGGGTAATTTGCTTATAAAAGCATCCAATCCGGATGGTACCGGCAGAAACCAGAGGATAAGACCAAAAAGCAGAACTATCAGTTGAAGCCTACGCTGTTTTGTTCTTTCACTTAAATGACGTGACATCTTTTTCCTTTTAAATACGCTAGTCTGAGGTTAAATCATAACATATTTAAAGCTGTTTGTACTATTGGTTTTAACTATAATATAAAAAATAGGACTTTTTGTATAATTGAAATTGAAAAAATAGTGATATAATCTAAATGACTCAAGCAATGAAAATACTATAAATGCAGGATGATTTTTTATCATCCACCTATTAAAAGGAATAAACAATGGAAAATAGAGCTCATAAACATTCTTTAATAAGCAGAGGAGTTGGCATACTCTCTGTTGCATGTGCTTCATTCATTTTGATGAGTGCAGCAGTTGAGGCAAAAGGACCGCTTAACGTCTCTGCACAGGAGGTCAAACAGATTAGTTTGACCGAGGAAAGAATACAAAGTGTTTTGAATGACGCATACGCAAAATTCAAAGACAATCAGGATGGGAAAAATGCCGACTACATTAAAGCGCTTGCTGTAGTTGACTCTAAAATATTTGGGATCACCCTTGTCACTGCAGATGGAAAAGTCTATGAAGTAGGAGATACAAAAGAAGCGGTCTCCATTCAATCTATCTCCAAAGTTTTCACTGCAGCTAAAGTGATACAGGAAAAAGGAGATAAGTTCCTTCAGGAAAAGATTGGGGTGAATGCCACAGGCTTGGCATTTAACTCTATTATCGCAATAGAACAGCATGGAGGCAGTGCTTCAAATCCATTTGTTAATGCGGGTGCTATTCAGTCTACGAGCTGGGTGGAAGCGAAAGATTCAAAAGAGCGCTGGGCAAAGATCAAAACATATATGGATGATTTTGCAGGACGGAAACTTCCATTTAATGAAGAAGTATATCAATCAGAGGTCAATGACAACAAACGTAACCAGGCAATCTCAAAACTCCTTGATGCTAACGGACGTATGGGTTCAGATCCTTTGGAAGCAACCACGGTATACACGAAACAATGTTCAGTCAATATTTCGTCACATGACCTGGGTATGATGGGTGCAACATTTGCTAATGACGGCATCAATCCTCTTACCAAAAAGAAAGTGATTGATGAGGAGTATGTTCCACATATCCTTGCTGTAATGGCAACTGCTGGACTTTATGATAATGCAGGTGACTGGCTCTATCTTACCGGAACACCGGCAAAAAGTGGTGTAGGTGGTGGTATCTTAGCCATCGTACCGGGGAAAATGGGTATAGGTGTTGTTTCTCCACCACTTGATAAATATGGGAACAGTGTACGTGGTCAACAGGCAGCCGCATATATTATCGATAAATTGGGTCTTAACCCTTTTGCACAATAAATAAGGGTAAAAGATGAAACTACCATACTCTAAAACGTTGTTACTAGCATTACTCCCTGTCATCGGGACATCGTTACATGCTGCAGAATCTCTTGTGGTATCCGATGTACCTAATGCTAACTATGGCCATGAACCAGTAACCCATACAGATGAGAAAAAAGATGGCTATCTGCTGGGTGAAGGATGGAAAGTTACAGGTGATATGAGAATTGGTTATGTTAACTATGACTATAGCAATTCACCAAAGAATCCAGATCTGACCATTAACAAAGGGCATTTGGATTCAAAAGGTATTTATTTTATCCCTAAACTCTCTATAACTTCTCCTGTATATAACGGTTTTTCTTTTAAGATCACTGGTGGAGGAGTAACTGATTTTGGCATTAATGATGAGATCTATGAAAGTAGAACTTTTGCTTTTGGGGATGGAAGCTCTTATGCTATATTTCAAGAAGCCTATGTCAAATATGAGCATGGTGGTCACGTTTTTCTTGCTGGTAATTATGAACTCTCTACACCTATGGTTGATGCAGATGACTGGTACCTCTTTGCCAATACCTTTCAAGGTGCATACTATAAAAATACAACCATCGAAAATATAGCTTTTGCAGGTGGATATGTCTATAAAATGGCAGGTGTATGGGATGGTGGTGCAACAGATCCACATCGTTTTCACTCTATGGCAGATCAGTCATATGTTGACCAAAGAGACAAAAACAATGCCGGTGATGCAGGTATGTGGGCAGGTATGTTTAAGTATGAAAAAGATGCGCATAATTTTCAAATATGGGACTATTATGCAGTAGATCTCTACAATACACTGTTTGCACAATATGATTATGCCGGAGAGTTCGACGGTGGAAACTATACTGCGGGTGCACAACTTATAAACTTTAAAGATGTCGGTGACAATACCTATACACCAATAGATTACAGTATATACTCTCTTAGGTTTGATGGTAAGTTTGATAACGGTTTTGACTTTTCGACAGGTGCAGCGTTCTATACAGATGGTCCCGGTGCAGGAGCAACACTTGGTGCCTGGGGTGGATATCCTTATTTGGCAAATGGTATGATCTTCCATTTCTTTGAAGCAGGAGATATGACAAATGCGAACTCTTATAAAGCACAGGTCGGATATGACTTTGGAGATCAGGGCGTGGAAGGTTTATGGGTAGGGGCAAGATATACCTATTTTGATCTTGATCCTAAATATTCAGTATCGTCTTCAACTGGATTAGGACAGGATAGACAGCATAACTATGGTCTTCGTGTGAGTTACAATGATCCATCTGGCATCTATTTTACGGGAACATATGAATATGTAGATCTTGATCAGCAGCCAAGTATAGATGCACTTAGACTTATTGGCGGATATAAGTTTTAACTCCCGACCATGTATGTAAGCTGTAGAGATACAGCTTCTTAACACTTGTACCAAACATCAACTCCATATAAATAATGGATAAGCTTATGGATATTGAATATGGTGAACTACCCAATCTCTAAAGAAGATTGGGCTTCTTGTTTCATCATGCCGTGATTTCTAACAGATGTTAGAAACTCTATGACACTCCACAAGCTTTGATTTCGGTAGTTCCTACCGTATTT
>NZ_JBATIY010000167.1:0-3241 GCF_049668085.1 Sulfurovum sp.
TAAAGCTTGTTGATAATCATAATTCTTACGTGCTTCAATACTTATAATGTCACCTTCATCAAATAGATTCATTAAAGTTGATTTTGAAGTACTTGGATTTTGAGCTATAGCTAATTTAACTTCTTTACTGTCTGATTCTTCAGACAATTCATCCAATGCTTCAGTTGGTGTATTTGGATTTTGAGCCAATTTAAACAATGTGTATAGTTTATCGCTACTGCGTACCATTAGTTCTAAAATCTCGGGTGAAGTATTAGAGTGCCCAGCAATAGCACCCATCATCTCTACTCTATCATATTTTAACAAATATACTAAAGTTCTAGACGTTGTGTTTGGATGTCTTGCAATAAAGGTTTTAATATATTCATCATTCTCTTTATCTCTTGCTAATTCATCTAATACTTCACTTGGAGTCGATGGGTTTTGAGCTAATTCTAATGCCTTGCTCTGTGAATAGTCTTTTTTATCAATAGTGTATATTTTTTCCATTATGTTCCTTCTTGGAGCTTGAAACAGTACCAAAAACGGTCACACCATTTCACTTAATTTCCTACAGTTTCTGGCAATTATGGGAAAAGGAGAGTTTTCATAATAGAACCGTATTTTCACTCTAAAACTCTATCTCTATTTCTTTTGATCTTTGAATATAGAGTAAGATATTTGCAAAACTATATTGATCCACTTCTTCTATACCATCTCCTTGGTATTCTAATAAATAGTCAAATCCATCTAATTCAATGTTTTTAACTTTTTTCATGTGAATAATGTAAAATAATAGATCAGCTAAATCACTCACTGGGATTATTTCTCTAAAATCTTTATCGAATTCACTTATATATTCTTCACATATTGTTTCATTTGACATAAGAAGCATCCAAAGAATAATGTTGTCTATCTTTTGGGGTGGATTAACTTTGTTTAGAAAACTATCATATATCTCTTTGTTTTGAGATATTTCATCAAGCTGTTCATTGGCTTGTGTGATTAAAAAGTTGATTCTTTCTTCACTGAGTTTCTCATTTTTATAACCATCTAGTACTGATTCTGCAATTTGAAATGTATGCATTATTCCTCTTTTTATTTAATATGTAATTATTGCGAGATATTCTGAAAATTTGTATTTTTGATACCTATCATACTCATAAACCTGCCTGAACATCCTTGCTCTTTTCTGTAAGAAAAAAACCGTTCTACTTCACAGGCAGTACAGGTATGGCTCATCTCAATGTCTTTTTCTTGAAGCCCTGCTGCTAAGAGCTGCTGCTTATTTATGAGAGGCAAGTCTAACATATATTTATCACCTTTATTGGTATACCCTTCAGGCATGTCAAAAAACTGTTCTGCCACATCTTTGCCTACTTCATAACAACAACGTCCTATAGAAGGTGCAACACCTGCTATGATATCTTTTGGATCACAACCATATACTTCTTGCATCTTATGCACGGTTTTAGATGCTATCTGCGCTTTTGTACCTTTCCAGCCGGCATGCACAGCAGCTACCACTTCTTTTTGTTTGTCATAGAGGAGTATAGGCACACAGTCTGCAGTGAGTACATTCAACACTACACCTTTGACATCGGTTATCAGTGCATCACAGTTTTCAATAGCATCCGAAAGGCTCTCCCACCCTTTGGTCTCTTTTTGGGTAATGACCTTGATGTTGTCACTATGGGTTTGATTTGCAACGATGTAATGTAGTTGTTCATCACTATGGAGAAGGTTGGAGAGTCTGTTTCTATTGGCTACGATGGTTTCAACAGGCTCACCGGTATGTAGTGCAAGACTAAAGGCATAAGGACTATCATGTAACTTAGTTGTTACGGCATGCAATAGAGAAGGGGATTTTTTAAAGTGTGTAAAGGTGAAAAAATCTAGCATGATACTCCCTTATATCCTTTCTGATATAATACCCTAAAAAATAGGATGTTGTATGGAATCATGGTTTGACTTTGACAAACGTATCTTTAAACATTTTTCCTACCTTCTTATGTTACAGGTTGTTCCTCTTTTTATCATCTCATCCTATCTGATCAATGAGATAAATCCTCATCTCTTTACTAAACAGATGGTTTACTACGTCATTGCAGCCATGGCTTTTTTTGTTTCTGCATTTATGCCTTGGAGACAGATCATTTGGTGGTTTGTTCCTATTTTTTATATTGGGAATCTTGGTTTGCTTATCGCAGTTGAATTTGTCGGAAAGACTATCTTGGGTGCACAAAGATGGATAGAGATCCCAGGGGTAGGGGTCACCATACAGCCATCAGAGTTTATCAAAGTGAGTGTTATCATGATGCTTGGATACCTGATAAGCAGAAACCCTCCAGAAGAAAAGGGCTATGGTATTTTAAATTTCATTAAACTCTCCATTGTTATTGTTATTCCTTTTTTACTCATTGCCAAAGAACCAGACCTGGGTACAGCACTAGTATTGCTCATCACAGGGTATGGTATTTTATTTGTAGTAGGAATAAACTGGAAGATATGGGCTGCGATTGTTATCATACTTGGACTTTCAGCACCCATGCTTTACGGACAGTTAAAGCCTTATCAAAAGAAACGTGTTACTGACTTTGTAGGAAAACCAAGTTACCATGTTAGACAAGCACTGATCGCCATTGGTTCAGGTGGTCTAGAGGGTAAAAGCAAAGAAGATGCAACACAGACGCAACTTAAGTTCTTGCCTGTTTCATCTACAGATTTTATTTTCGCTTATCTAGGTGAACGATTTGGTTTTAAAGGGATGATCACTGTCATTGTACTTTATGTCTTTTTGATCTTAAATTTACTCTATATTTCAGCCAAATATGCCAATGATTATCTCATCAAGGCTTTTGCCTCCGGATTGGCTTTTTTACTCTTTGTTTATATGGGGGTCAACATCTATATGGTCATAGGTTTAGCCCCGGTAGTAGGGCTTCCTCTGCCTATGTTCAGCCATGGAGGGACCTCATTTATTATATTCGCAGTAATTTTTGGGATTTTACAAAATTTAATTGCATTTAAAGACTACAGTAGATATAATTCTGACTCGAAAATCATCATGATTTCGAAAGACCAACCATAGCACCTTAACGGGTCGGTAGCTCAGTTGGTTAGAGCACTCGGCTCATAACCGAGTGGTCGGGAGTTCGAGTCTCCCCCGACCCACCACTATAATCCCCCTACAACACGTACTTTCAGCCTAACTAATTTTGGACTCTGCCAAAACTCTGCCAATTTTAGAGAGATCAGGTTT
>NZ_JBATIY010000168.1:0-17787 GCF_049668085.1 Sulfurovum sp.
CCCTATCTACAGCTAATCATAATATAAATAGTTGGCTGTTGGCATATAAATAACGTACTAATTTGGCAGAGTCTGCCAAACTATAAAAACCTTATAAATTTATATATTTTATACGGTTGTGAAAATAAGATATTTTAAATTCTTCTTTCTTTTTATAAATTAAAGAATTCACTTTACATTAGGTTTATATAGAGCGCAGTTAGTATCTAGTCAAAATGAAATACCATTTGAATAATAATATTTTTGACTTCGACATTATCGTTATTTATTGGTAATTCTGTTGCTTTTTGATAGACATATTTTAAGTTAACATCCACATCAGTAAAATGTTTTCCAAATCCAAGCATATAGGTTTCTTCAAACTCCATCGCATGATGCTGTACTCTAAATCCATCATTCATTACAGCAAAGGCTCTTTTACCAAAAAATGCCCCTGCACCCATATGATAATCTTTATAATGTAAATGTATTTTCATACCTGGTGTAATATAATCTTCTTGGGCATTTGTAGAAAAGTTGTTGCTGTTTTTATCTTGTATATGAATATATTTTCCTATCAGTGTTGTAGATGTTTTAATCTCGGAAAATGATTTTTTAAATGTAAATTTAAGATCTGTCTGATAGACATTAAAGTTGGTATAATCACTAATATATTGGTTCAAACCAAAAGCACCACTCTTATAACCTAAGCCATAAATATGCCCACCGTCAGTCTCTTCCATAATATTGTCATCTATACTTGCATAACTCACACTAACAGTATCTTTATTTTCTAATATATAATTGTATTTGAAATAATATTTATTCACGTGAAGATTTTTTGTCAAAGGTGGCTGAAATGTCTCAGTATCGGTCTTTTCATACATGAACTGATAAAGTGAATTATCGGCTTGGTAGCCTGCCAATACATCATATCTTTTTCCATTATCTTTCTTTTTAGAATGAGTAAAATCAAAGTTTTCATACGTGATTTGAAATGTACTATTCTCAGCATAGCTAACGCTACATAGTAGTCCCATAAGTATGAGTCTGTGTATTATTTTCATAGAGGTATCCTGTCTTAATTTTATATGGTAAATATGTATAGAGTTTTTTAAAGATAAAAGGAAAAGCACTATTTTAATTAAAACATGTTTGATAGGATTCTCCTTTATTTTTCGCCATATTAACATAATTATATATAATAGTTATTATAACCTAAGATACAAATAGAAGGGCCGTACAAAAAACCTATAGAATACGAACCAGTATAAGGAAATAGGGATTTCTTACAGATGTTTGGAGAGGTTGGCAACATATTTTCAATAGTAAGTATAACTCGATATTATAATAATTATAGTTTTTATTGACATTCGTAATTTTATTAGATACAATACCTAACATTTTGGACATATGTTCAAATATAAAGGTGGCCTATGCAGCAATTTGGAAGAAAGAAAATTAGACGTCAAATAGAAAAAAACCACTCACATGTATGTTTTAAACCTTGTGGAGTAAGAGGTAAGTTCCTTGATAAAATGACTTTAGATGAAGATGAAATGGAAGCCATACGTCTCAGTGACTATGAAGGTCTCTACCAACAGGAGTGTGCAGACAAAATGGGAGTTTCCCGTACTACCTTCTCTAGAATACTTCAACAAGCACACAAAAAGGTCTCAGATGCCTTACTGCATGGTAAAGCGATTATTATGACTCAACCAGAACAATAAACAAAGGAAAGAAAATGGCAGTAGCAGAAGATATAGGATGTAGCAATATGGAGTGCGTAGAAGTACCAAAGTGCGAAAGACCCGCTATTTACGAAAATGGTACAGCAAGTGCGGTTAAACGTTTCGGTGGGACACCAGATAAAGGTTGCGGAAAATTTATCCCTAAAAGGGAATCAAAATGAAAATAGCAATACCTGTAAAAATGAACAAAGAGAACCCACCTGTAGCCCCACTATTTGGTAAGGCTAAGTGGTTTGCTATCGTTAAAGACGGCAAAGTAACCCTAGAACCAAACCCTTCGGATGGGGGACGTGCAGTGATAGAGTGGTTTCATGAAATAGGTGTAGATACGATTATCATGCAAGAGATGGGACATGGGCCGTATAGTGTCATTCAGAAGCTTGGGACAATAAAACTCTATCATTCAGGTTTTGAGCGTATTTTGTTGGATGATGTTTTGAAGAAGTTTGAAGAGAATGCTCTGCCTTTGCTTGATGACTCCGGTATGGCAAAGATCATTTCGCATCATGAGATCAGACACCCGCATGATCATCACCATGGATACAGACATGAACATCATAACAACCATTAATAAAGTTTTCCGGTTTTATCTGGAAGGATTTAAGAACATGAAACTGGGTAAACGCCTCTGGGCGATTATCGGTATCAAATTTGTGATTTTTTTTGTCATTATGAAAATCCTTTTTTTCCCCAACTTTTTAAAAGAGAATTTTTCCAATGACAGTGAAAGAGCTGAACATGTACTTCAAAGTTTAACAACACATAAGGAATAAAAATGGAAGATACACTTTTAACAGATTGGTCACGAGCACAATTTGCCATGACTGCTTTATATCATTGGCTTTTTGTGCCACTTACTTTGGGGCTCTCTTTTATCATGGCAATTATGGAGACCATTTATGTGAAGACCGGTAATGTCATTTGGAAAGAGATCACCAAGTTTTGGATGACACTGTTTGCCATTAATTTTGCCATAGGTTTGGCAACCGGGATCATCATGGAGTTTGAGTTTGGTACCAATTGGTCTAATTACTCATGGATCGTAGGTGACATCTTTGGTGCACCTCTTGCTATAGAGGGTATTATGGCATTTTTTATGGAGTCTACTTTCTTTGCCGTGATGTTCTTTGGTTGGGATAAGGTCAGTAAGAAGATGCACCTGCTATCCACATGGCTAGTGGCGATCGGATCAAATCTCTCAGCACTCTGGATCTTGGTAGCCAATGGTTGGATGCAGCATCCTATAGGTATGGAGTTCAACCTTGACACTGCACGTTTTGAAATGGTGAGTTTCTTTGATGTACTCTTTAACCCCAATGCCTATTCTAAATTTTTACATACAGTAGGTAGTGGCTATGTGATGGGGGCTTTATTTGTAGTGGGTATCTCTGCGTGGTATCTCCTCAAAAACAAAGATGTGGTCAAAGCAAAGAAGAGTATGGTTGTAGGTGCGACGTTTGGACTTATCACTTCTATCTTTCTCATCTTTACAGGAGATGAAGCTGCACATCAAGTAGCCCTAACCCAACCCTCAAAGCTTGCAGCCATGGAAGGACTTTATGATGGTCATAAACGTGCCGGTATCGTGGCTATAGGACAACTCAATCATAATAAAGAGATAGGAGATGATCAAGAAGAGTTCTTTTGGAGTATTGAAATACCTAGAGCACTCTCACTACTTGGTTTTCATGATATGAATGCCTTTGTTCCTGGTATCAATAATCTTGTCTATGGCGATATGGACCATCATAACATAGAGCCTGCCATTAAAAAGATAGAAAAAGGGAAGATAGCCATAGCAGCACTTAAAGCCTATAAAAAAGCTAAAAAAGATGGAGATAAAGCAGGAGCACAAAAAGCACTAGAAGAATTTAGAGCACATGAGAAGTATTTTGGATATGGTTATTTGAAAGACCCTAAAGACATCATCCCTCCTGTGGCACTGACCTTTTACAGTTTTCATATCATGGTTGGCTTAGGTACTTGGTTTTTAGCACTCTTTTTCTTCTTGCTTTACTTTAGTATGGTAGGAAAGTTAGATAAGCAAAAAATGTTGCTACGAGCGGCGTTATTTTCTATCCCTTTGGGATATATTGCAGGAGAGATGGGTTGGATCGTTGCAGAAGTCGGAAGACAGCCATGGGCTATCTTCGAGATGTTACCGGTGGGTATGGCCACCTCACAGGTCAGTACTACAGCAGTACAAACAACGTTTTGGCTTTTTGCCATAACCTTTACGGGACTGCTCATTGCAGAGATACGCATCATGACCACACAAATTAAAAAAGGAATGGAGGAACACTAATATGTTTGAAACTTTATCTCTCTTAACACTACAACAGTACTGGTGGTTTATAGTAGCCTTGCTCGGTGGACTATTTGTATTTTTGATGTTTGTGCAAGGTGGACAGACACTGCTCAATACTTTAGCCAAAACAGAAGAAGAAAAAAATGTCATTATCGCTTCTCTTGGCCGTAAATGGGAACTTGGTTTTACCAGTTTAGTCATGTTTGGTGGGGCACTCTTTGCAGCGTTTCCTTTACTCTATGCAGTGAGTTTTGGAGGTGCTTATTATGTATGGATGGCAATACTTTTTTGTTTTATCATACAAGCAGTCTCCTATGAATATCGTAAAAAGCCTAATAATTTTTTAGGACAAAAAACATATGAATGGTTTTTATATATCAATGGTTCTGTGGGTATTATTCTTATAGGTATTGCATTGGCTACGTTTTACACGGGTGCAAACTTTATTAAAAATGATATGAACCTTTCATCATGGACAAATCATACTTACGGACTTGAAGCTGTCTTAAACCCCTTTAATGTGGCATTTGGTTTAACTATCTTCTTTTTGGCACGTTCACAGGCTAGTTTGTATTTTATTAACAATATTAATGAAACAACCATCGTACAAAGAGCAAGACAACAACTTAAAATGGATGCGCTGCTTTTCTTGACATTCTTTCTTGTTGTTGTAGTCACACTTTGTATGATCAGCGGTGTCTCATACACTGAAACAGGCTTTGAGATAGTAAATCACAAGTTTTTAACGAATCTGATTGAAACACCGATCATATTGATTTCATTACTTGCTGGAGCATTCTTGGTACTGTATGCTTTTTATAGCACTTTGTTTAACGCATCGACAAAAGGCATCTGGTTTTCAGGAGTTGGTACAGTACTGACAGTGGTAAGTCTGCTAAGCCTACTTGGATTTAACCAAACAACTATCTACCCATCACTTAGTGACATTGGCAGTTCCCTCACCATAGAAAATAGCTCAGGCAGCCACTATACACTCACAGCAATGAGTTATGTTTCACTGATGGTACCTTTTGTACTGGGGTATATCTATCTGGTATGGAAGTCTATGGATAAAGAAAAGATCACAAGTGAAGAGGTCGAGTCAGACCATCACCATTATTAAAATATAAAGGAAGAATTATGGAAAATCTAGATTATACAGCCGCAATGCTATGGTATACCTCATGGCCTGTTGTGATATTTATATCTTATAAATTTGTGATGCTTAATATTGAGCATTTGGAAGAAAATTTAGAAACAAAAGAAGAACAGAAAAAATGAAATATATTTATACTTTCCTTACGTTATTATTTATTGTGCTTATCGGATTTTTTGTTTTTCAGAAAACAGCACATAAAGGGCCAAATGCACAACGTATTGCTTGTCATAAGAACTCTATCGTTTTTGAAAAAGTTTATAACCATAATTTACTTCAAAAAGTTCAAAATGCAATTCATACTGGAGCATACAACCTCTCTTCAAGTATAGAGGAAGCAAAGTATATGCCAACACGCATGTTTACCCATGTCAAGCTTGAAGAAGTAGACAATTTGGTTCACAATGCCCTAAAAAAATATAAAACGTTATCTTCCACAGTAGGAGATAACGTAGATATAGATTACTATATCTATGAAAATGACAAAGCAGATCCTGGGAAAAAAACAGCAAAAAGTAAACTTTATGCTGGATATTTGCATTTTACTTTTGCTTATCAGGGGAAAAAAGTCTATGCAATCCAGATAGATTTTATGGATATGGAAGGAAAAGATATTTCTCAAAGAGTTGATTGTGCGATCAAATTTATCATGACGGTGGAACGATGAATTTTACATTCAAGCCACTTGCAACGATTCACACCCCGTTTAAAGAGCTGGTCGATATGCCTATTCAGCCAAGAGGTGCACAAGATGTCTATGCGACCATTGAGTTTGAAAAAAAGTATGAAGAGGGATTGAAAGATCTAGATGGGTTTTCCCATCTCTACTTGATTTACTATTTTCACAAACTCAAAAAGCCAGCACTGACTGTCGTACCCTACAATGATAAAACACATACACCCAGAGGCGTTTTTGCTACAAGATCACCTATGCATCCCAATAACTTAGGGCTTTCAGTCGTTGAGCTGGTAAAAGTTGAAGATAATATCGTCACCATCAAAGGTATAGATGTACTTGACAGAACACCTCTTTTAGATATCAAACCCTATATAGAAAACTTTGACAAAATAGACGGGGAAACCAAGTCAGGCTGGATGCAATCATCAGATCAGGAGGTAAAGCTCAAGAGATCAGATAAGCGTTTTGTACAAATATGATTATTAACGATACTATGCTATATCTATAATATAGATTGAAATAATGTAATACATTCTAAAATTTTACACAAAGGATACAATATGGAACCAAATCTTAAAGATATAGATGATTATGAAAAACCGATCTCTAAAAGTAAACTAAAAAATATTATCATAGCGTTTATCGCTGTTATGATAGTATCTGGAAGTTTGGCTTATCTGCTCAATACAATTGGCAGATAGATAAAAGGAAGAATATGAAACTTTATATCACACTCTATTTATTATTCTTCAGCACGATACTTTTTGCTGAGTTTAGCGTAGGAGACACACTCCCCAAGATCACCTTAGCAGATCAGTTCGAAAAGCAACATCAGGTGAATGGGAAAGACAAATTACTGATTCTAACATTCGAAAAAGATATCGCAGAAAAAGTTAAGCAGTATCTTGAAGTGCAAACCACAGACTTTTTAAAGAAAAACCAGGCTAAGTATATTTCTGATATCAGTAAGATGCCTTCTTTGGTAACATCATGGATAGCATTACCAAAAATGAAAAAATATCCTTTTCCTATTATGCTCATTTATGATGATTATGGGAGGAACTTTAGTCAAAAAAAGGGAAAAATAACAGTTTACAGAATTCATAAGAATAAAATAGTCTCTATACAATTTATTGCACCAGATAAATTATCATCTATTTTTAATCCTATTTAAAGATGACAACTGATGATATATTTCATATGCTTGAGCAGATAAAAAATTTCACACATACACTATTTATGATAATATTATAAATAGTGAAGGAGATAATATGGATGAAACATTTTGGGTCGTTTTGAGTGCCAGTTCTCTTGCAGCCATAGTGACAACGCTAGGTATTTATGTTATCAGACATTTTAAAAAATGGGGTGAGAAAAACAGTATCTATTTTGTATGCTTTGCCGCCGGTGTACTGATCTCTGTCTCTTTCTTACACATTATCCCCAAGTCTTTTGAAATGAATCCAAATGCCCCGATGTTTCTACTTATCGGATTTTTAAGTATGCACTTTTTTAACCGTTTTGTTACCGCGTTTGTATGTGATAAAAATGCTAAAAGTAATTATGCCATAGGGCTGATCCCTATGTTAGGCATTGGTCTTCATTCGTTTATCGATGGATTTATTTATTCCGTTACATTCAGTGTCAGTATGTTCACGGGAGCGTTGACAGCTACGGGAATGGTGTTGCATGAATTTCCTGAAGGTATCATCACATACCTTCTTCTTTTACGTGCAGGGTTTAGTGAGAAAACAGCATTTCTCCTTGCTTTTTTTGCTGCAGCTTTGACAACGCCTTTGGGAATGCTTGTCTCCTATCCTTTTGTAAGTCAGATAGAGAAACCTCTCTTGGGTACACTGCTCTCCATCTCTGCTGGTGCATTGGTATATGTTGGGGCCACTCACCTTCTACCTCAGGCAGAGAAGGAGCATGCAAGATTTAGTTTTATTGCCCTAGGAGCAGGAATCATGGTAGCGATTGTTATCGTCTTTTCTAAATAGATAGGTATTAGAGAGTATATTTTGGATTATGTCTGTTCACAATAAAGGAGATTATTTTTTGAATAATAAAGAGAATCCATCATTTATCCAAGTACTAAAAAAATCGGCATTCGGATTTGTATCAATGTCACCAATGCTCCTTGGAGTCATAGGATTGGTTGGTATCATGCAGATCTATATAACGCCTGACATGTTGAGTTCTGCATTTGGAAATGGAATGTTCATCGATACACTAATTGGTACATTTACTGGTGCCATATCTTCAGGTAATCCTTCGATCAGTTATGTTGTCGGAGGGGAACTACTTGAAGAAGGAACTTCACTTTATGCAGTCACGGCGTTTATCCTCTCATGGGTAACACTAGGATTTATCCAGCTCCCGGCAGAAGCATCAGCTTTAGGATTTCGCTTCACACTATATCGAAATCTACTCTCCTTCTTTGCAACAATAATCATTGCAATAGCTACAGTAGAAACTCTTGGATTTATAAAATGAAACTTCAGTTCAAAGGCACTAAATTTTTTCTATTGGTTGTTTTTCTCTATCTTGTTCTTTTTTTCATAAATAGTGAAAAAGCAGCAACCGCTTTAGAAAAGGGAGGCTTGGTTCTGCTTAAACTTATCCCTATTTTTTTGGTCGTCATCATTTTAACTGCAGTAATCAACTACTTTTTAAAACCACAACAGATTATAAAATATTTTGGTAAAAAGAGTGGGATGGTGGGATGGTTCTATGCACTTCTTGGAGGTATCATAAGCCATGGTCCTATTTATGCTTGGTACCCTATGCTTCAGGATATGAAAAGCCATGGATTAAGAGATGGACTAATCACAACATTTTTTTATGCCAGAGCCATCAAGCTACCTCTTTTGCCACTCATGATCGATTACTTCGGATTGATCTTTACAACTATTTTATCCGTTTATATTTTGATAAGTGCATATGTACAAGGCAGATTGATAGAGTATCTCTTATTGCAAAAAGAGAAAAATTAATGTGCCTGTAAATACTTGGGATTTTTCCAAAGAGCTGTTTTATTACCTGTAAGTAGGATTTTTACCAACCAGTATTCTACTTTACATCATATCAATTAAATTCCTGTTTCGCTATACTGAATACAATATGAATTACGCCATGCTCGATCGCCATATCAAGCTTAAAGCCGCTATGTTCAAATATTTCTAGCATCTTTTTATTCTCAAATAATACATCTGCTACGAATTTTGATATCCCATTTTTCTGTGCAAATGTCACAAGATGCTCAAACAATAAGGAACCAAGTCCTAAATGCTGATGTGCATCATCTATAGCAAAAGCTACTTCCGCAATTTTTTCTTTACCCTTATCTTCCAATTCAACATACCGGCCAACACCTATGATCTCTTCTTCTCCATCGTTTATAAGAGTTGCAACTAAAGCTACATGATGTTCAAAATCAATTTCTGTAAAGTATTTCAATTCTTGTTGTGTAAGCTTTTTTTTGCCACTAAAAAAACGAAAATATATTGATTTACCTGTTAATCTGTGAAACCCATTAATTAGGCGCTGTTTATCGTCTTCTCTTATGGCACGTAAATGTACTAAAGTACCGTTTTGAAGAACTGCTCGAGACGAAAACTCTTTTAAGTTTTTCGTTATATCTTGTTTTCTTCCGGGTTTAGATAGCATTATTCTTAAATAAATAGATTCAAATAGATAGCTAATTATCAAAACAAAGATAAATACTACAAGTGTCAATATTGAGTGTTCATAAACGTAGTACAATAAAGCACTTAATGCAAAAATATTCCCCAGCAGTGCTATTATTATTGGACTTCGTTTTGCGTTGGTTTCCTTGATTAGCTTCAAGTGTGCGATATTGACAAATGCATAAATAAACAAAAATATGATGCTGCCAAGTTCTGCAATATTTTTCAGTTCAAAATTATTGGCAAAGAACAGTACTAAAAAGGCAGTAACAAATAAAGAAACTCCAGATTCTCTGTTTAAGAACGTTTTTCTCAATAGCTTTGGTAACTGTCCTGCTTTAGCCGTCTCACAAACCATATAAGAGGGCGCATAAAGTGTTGCATTAATGGCTGAAGCTGCAGAAAACATGGCTGCAATGGCCATAATAACAAACCCCGCTTCACCCAAGAATGGTTCAGCAGCTTTTGCGATAACATACTCTTTAGATTCTATAATGACACTGGTATCAAGATTTCCCAGCACTGAAATTATTACAAGCAGATAGACAATAATCACGAGTATAACACTGATGTAAAAGGCTCGAATCAGATTTTTTTGTGGATTTTTTATATCCTGCGCAGTATTAGCAATTAAACCGAAGCCTTCATAAGCCACAAAAACCAACCCGGAGGCAGTAATAATACCTGCTAAAGAAACTTCTTCCACTACAGTCAGCCGTTGGGGATCTACAAAGAAAAGGCCTATCACTGAAAAACCAAGTAAAATGAGAACTTTGACGGAAACAATGAAAAGTTCCAGTTTTCCAACAAACTCTGCACCAATTAAATTAACAACAAGAAATACTATAACAATAGATGAAACAAGTATATGGTACCAGACGATGGAAACATCTACACTAATCAGACTTAATGCATAATGGGCAAAAGCACTAGCATAGAGTGATGTGACAATAATATAGCCTATCCACATTAACAGGTTGAGCCCACCACTGGTAATTCCACTGCCAAATGCTTCGATCAAGAATTTTACCCTACCACCTCTGCTAGGGTATCTTTTAGAGAGATGAGCCGCCGAATAGGCATTAAATAAAGCAATGACACCAGCAATTAAAAATGAGAGATATGCAAGGTTCCCGGCCATTTCTATCGCTAAGCCGACCAAGGCAAAAATGCCTGCACCTATCATAGCTCCCACGCCAATCGACACTGCAGACCATAAACCCATTGTTCTTAAATTTTGTATCATTCTAGAAGCTTCATAGAGATTTCTCCATTCCGCAATCCCCGGACTTTTTTAAAATATATTTTATCAATATAGGTCCTATAAGCTCATGTATCACTGTTGTAGCAATGATTACATTTAAGATCAAAGGGGCAATGCTTTCAAAATCTGTATTGTGCTGAAGAGAAAGTGCCAATCCTATCGCAACACCTGCCTGAGGAAAAAGTCCAAGACCCAAATAAGTTTGAATATTTTTATCTGCTTTGGTTATTTTTGACCCCAACCATGCACCAGATACTTTTCCTGAAAATCGAAATATAATATAAGCACAAATTAGCAGAGGCATAGTGGTAAGCGCACTAAGGTCCAGATGCATAGCTGATAAAATAAAAAAGAGCATAAATATAATCTCTTCAAGATGGTTATCAATTTCCTCTTCTACCAAATAAAAATCACTAGAAATATTGGTCAGGACAGCTCCCATCAACAACGTTGCCAATAGTGGCTCAAGGTGCCAATAGTTACTTAAACCAAAAACGATAAATACCATACCTATAGTTGAGATAGTCTCCATACCTTTATGATGTCCAAAAAGTTTATCGATCATATCTGAGATGAATGCACCAACCGTACCGACAATTGCACTGAGTATAATAATCTTAAGCATATCAAAAAATACTGCAAAGGAGACATCACTATTTCCAAGAAAAATTCCACCTAATATAATTGAAAAAGTAAAAAATATCAAAGCCAGAGCATCATCAGAAGCAACAACAGCAAGTAACGTAGATGTAAGTTTTCCTTTGGCTTTGAGTTCACGCACAACTGCAATACTTACTGCTGGAGCTGTCGCAGAAGCAAGTCCACCGAAGAGAATAGAAATGACAAAGCTTTGTTCTGAAGAAAATCCAAAGAAGCCTGAAAGTATATATAACCCGATACTAACAAATAAAAATGCAAATGTTGCTTCAAAAAATGTGATTGATACAATCTGTTTCCCCATTCCTTTTAGTGTGCTATATTTTAGATTTGATCCAACCATAACAGCAATCAATGATAGTGCCAAGTCAACAATGATCTGCGTGTCTTTTATAAAGTGTACTGGTATAATCCCTAGAATTTCAGGTCCTATTATAAGCCCTAAAAGTAAATAACCTACCACTTTTGGCAATCCTATTTTTGTACTTAACCATGCTACCAATGAACCTGATACAAAAATAATACCAACATAAAAAAGTGTTTGCATTAAAGACTACTTTCTTGTAACTCACCACAGAATAGTTGTAGCTTTTTTCGATAACTGATATTATCACTCACAGGTAACCTCTATTAGCTTCTGCATTAAGTTCTTGTTCTTTATTTTCCTGTGTACATTGATTGCAATGGTTTACTAATTCATCTATAATGTGGTATACATCACCTTCCTTGGTCTCTTTGTGTAAAAAATGATAAAAGCTATTATGTATTTTTATCATTGCATTCATTAATTTCCACGCTTCTACTTCAGTCATTAAATAAGTAGAATCTATTAATACTGTAGCTGGATGTTTATACTCAGAGTACGGCATTTCCCAAGGAGGGATATTTGGAAAATCAACATTTAGAGTATAGTTCTGAACTATACTCTGTTCTGCTTTGAATTTTTCACAGGTACGATCAAATACTTTTGCCGCATTGTCATTATGATGTGCCTTTAAGGAGTGTGCAAATGTTTCTGTATGATAAATGGATTCTTCTATCATTTCATTTATCATGGCAAGTACCCACATTGAATCAAGATATTTTTCTTTATGGTGACTCATACTTCAAACTCCTTTTCAAAATCAACGATGCTTTTCTCTTCTGTAAAATCCGGCTGAAAGACAGGTAATTCTGCCTGATAGAAAATACCCGTATCAAGTCCATCATTTCCATGAATTTTCTGTGCTGCTTCCAAGACATCTGCAGTTGGTTCAATATTCATTTTATGCATGGTTTTATGCCACTCTTTTTCTTCAGGCCTAAATGTAACACATGGGCTTTTTATCTCAACCAGTGAAAACCCTTTATGCTCTATAGCCTCTACTATCAGTTTACTCACTCCTTTTTGATCTCCAGCAAATCCTCTTGCTATAAAACTTGCACCGGAAGCTAACGCAATACCAAGGGGATTAAAACGCCTGATACCTGTTCCTTCAGGAGCAAGTTTACTCTGCCAGTCGGGCTCTGTGGTAGGAGAAGGTTGTCCTTTTGTCATTCCATAGACTTCATTATCCATGACAATATAGGTTATGTCCATATTACGCCTGCATGCATGTAAGAAATGGTTGCCTCCGATAGAGTAACCATCGCCATCTCCACCAGCAACAATGACATGCATATCAGGGCGTGCAGCTTTCAAGCCTGCACCTAATGCCAAAGCTCTCCCATGTACTCCATGAAAGCCATAGGCATCTACATAAGCTGAGATCCTTGAAGAACAACCTATACCAGTCATGAGACCGATCTGTTCATTTGGGATCTTAAGCCATGCCAAGGCTTGCGTCAGTGCACGTAATACAAAATAGTGACCACATCCCGGACACCATATAGGATGTACACCAGATAAATAGTTCTTAGGACTTAAGGTTTCTTCTTTTACTTCATTCATTTGATGGCCTCCTTGATAAATGTTTTGATCTCATTTGCACCCAATACCAAAGGACCCGGTTTTGCCAATATCAACGCAGAGGAATCAATGGCCCCCTGCCCCAGACAATAGTGATAAAACTGTCCCGAATAGGACTGTTCTACAATAATGACCTTTTTATCTTTGCATATCCCTTGAATAGCATCTACCTGAAGTGGCATCAAAAGTCGCAATGCTAAAAGCTCTATAGCATAACCTTCTTTATGAAGTTCAGAAACAGCCAATTGTGCATTCGTGAATGTTGATCCCCATGTCATCACAACGATCTGTGAATTCTTATCATGATAATACTGTGCTGCCCACATATCACCATATTCAAATCGGGTGATCTTCTCTTCACGTTTTTTTAACTGCTGCTGATGATCTGAAGCCATGGAAGAAGGCTTTCCGGTCACAGTATGCTCCAATCCATCTGCAGCATAATTTCCTCCTATATGACCTGGAAGAGCCATAGGTGAAATAAAATCTGGTGTCACAGCATAACGCTGGTAAGGTTCACCCTCTTTCCCTTCAACTATCTTTCGTTTCAAACCAAACTCTTTCGCAGGCACTGCATCAATGATCGCACGTGATTGCCCTATCCTTTGATCCGAAAGTAAGATAACCAATGTCTGCAGATGTTCAGCCAATCCAACTGCCCATTGTGTTGTAAGTACACCATCAGCAATGTTCAAAGGAGCAACCACCACATGCGGTGCTTCTCCGTGCAGGGCAAAAAGTGCCTGGTTAAGATCTGTCTGTTCAGACTTGGTAGGTAATCCTGTTGAAGGACCACCACGCATCACATTGATCAGTAAAACCGGGACTTCACTAGCAACAGCCAATCCTAGAGCTTCGGTCATAAGTGATACCCCGGGACCTGATGTAGCTGTCATAGATGGTTTTCCACCAAAAGAACCACCAATGGCCATATTGATCGCAGCGAGTTCATCTTCAGCGATCATCACATTACCTCCATATTTTTCCAAACGTGGAGCAAGATATTCTACGATATCACTTGCAGGTGTAATAGGATATGCTGCAGCAAATTTAATACCTCCTCTTAAAGCACCTAGAGCACAGGCTTCATTACCGCTTATATTCCATCTAGGAAGAGAAACAGGCTCCCAATTATCAAGAAGAGAACCTTTTTCAGCTAGAAGACTATACCCCACCTTGACGGCTTCAAATGTCTTCTGATATACCTCTTCTCCTTTTTTATCCAATATATGATGCAATGCTTCTAAAACAGCATCTAAAGGCAATCCTATCTTAGAGGCCAAAATACCCATAGCGAATGCATTAGAACGGCTTCCTTTCAGCTTATGCACTTGTTCTTTCAAATTCACTTCAATGATCTTTGCACCTGTTTCGGCAACAATTTCAGGAAGTTGATCATGACTGTTATCAAATATTATACAGCTTTGTGAGCTCAATGGTATCTCATCACTAAAGCGCTCAAAACCATGCCAATCCAATGCAAAATGAAAATCACTGTATTGCGCAGTACGCTCAACAGAAGTGTTCGAAAAGTTTAGTATTACTGCAGACTCTCCACCACGTATCTGTGGACCTGAAAACCTAGACATATAACCGTAATAACCGGCATTCGCGATACTTTTCAGTAAGATCAATCCTGTTGTTACCGTCCCACTTCCTCCAGCACCAGAAATAGAAACTGTGATTGTGTGATCTTTCATTTTTTTAACTCCGATCAATAATAAGTATAGCTACAACCCTTTATTATATCACCTCCACTCTTATCATGCTGATTATATGGATAATTTTTTCTATCAACTTCTTATAATGACTATCTTACCTCACTTATAAAACAAATACATTATAGAAAGTTGGCAAAGCCATTCATGAACTACGCAAAGAGCCCCTAAACAGATATTTTACAAAAAGTCTTGGGAGTCCTAGACTCCCGAGACCTAAATAACACTTGGGTTCTCGATAAAATTGGAGTAAATTTGGCAGAGTCCAGGATTTATTTTTCTAGAGGTACGTGTTTCAGGGCTTTAGAGCACTATGTCTCAGGAGACTCGAAATCTATTCTGAACCCTTTGAAAGCCCCATATATGGGCGATCTTAAATTAAATAGTTAGCTGTTGGCATACAATTAACGTACAAATTTGGCAGACTCTGCCAAAATATAACTAACTTATAAAATGAAGACTTCCCCTACATTTAGAAAGCATATTTCAGTAGGATTTTTTTCAGCTATTTGTTCCATCCACTCTAAAGGTTCATCCAGAGGTTCATCACTTAGATCAAAGGTTCCATAATGCATAGGGATCATTCGTTTAGCTTTGAGTTGTTTATATGCATCAAATGCTTGCTGAGGGTTAAGATGATTCTCTTTCATGATAAATTCAGGTTTATATCCACCAATTGGCAAGAGTGCAATATCAATCTTATAACGTTCCCCTATTTCCTTAAAATGTGTACCAGGAGCACTGTCTCCTGCAAAATATATACTTTGGTCTTTATAGGTCAAAATATATCCGCCCCATAGCACCCTGTTCTTATCAAATAAACTTCGTCGTCCCCAATGTCTTGCAGGCACAAATGTTATCGTAAGTGCTTCATCTTCATAGTTCTCATACCAGTCAAGTTCATGGCAATTGATGCCTGGAGCCATTTTTAAGATCTGCTTAGACATATGAAGAGGTACGAAAGCTTTTGGTCTTAGTCTATCAAGTGCTTTAACAGATTTCTTGTCAAAATGATCATAGTGAGTATGGGAGATCAGTAAATAATCAATGTCACCTAAATCCTCCAGAATATAAGGAGCATTTATCTGCCGTTTGTAAAATGGAATATGACCAAATACAGGATCAATAAGGATACGTTTCCCTCCTAATTGAATCAAGAAAGAAGCATGAGAGAGCCAACAGATAAAATCCTCTTTTTGTCGTATCCTTTCTAGATCTCGTTCTACCTTCAAGGGAATAACTGGAGGAGTTGAGAAGGAAAGTTTTCCATTTTGAAAGATTTTCCATCGGAGAATATGAAAAAAATTGATGTTTTGAGAACTATCCAACACACCTCCAAATTTTCCATGCTGGTATGTTTTCATTATTCAGTAAAGAACTTTGGGAAAGCTTCAGGAGAAAGAAATATGATCTCTTCTATCTTATTCTTTTTAAGTTTATATACCGTGATTTTACCCTCAACACTATTGAACTGTTTTCCAAAATCATCATTGATCAGCATCACTGAAAATGGATATTTTTTCATCTTTGGTAAAGCAAACATTGAAGTGATCAAAGATGGCATTGTACTGATATCAGAGATAAATTTAGCATGATGTATGGCTAAAAAACCTTTAGGCTGTTGTTTAAGATATTCATTCACCACGACTGAAAGGTCTTTTTCAAATGCCATGATCAAAAGTGTATCTTTATCTTCGACTTTGAATTCTTGATCAAATTGATCCAAGAGCTTAATTTCCGGGAGTGTATCTCCAACTTTAAAGTCTGCAAATAGACTTCCAGTCAATAACAGACTAATGAGAAGTAATTGTTTCATATGATTCCTTTTGTAAATAAAGTAAATAGACCAGCACAAAAAGCAAGTCAATAAGAGCTATAGCCAATGCGATCCATCCTAGAACACCTGCTTTATAGAGTGCAAAAAAACCTGCAGATGTAATAGTTCGAATAATAACAGTGGCTATAGCCAAAGCATGTTCATGATTTGGGCGTAAAAAAGCCATAAGATGCATGAGTCCGACACCCATAACAAATCCAAAGACGATCTGATGATACCCTTCTGTAAACCCCTGACCTATCAATCCATAAATTGCCGTGCCAAATAAAATAAGAAGTAACCCTCCTAGACCATCTGATGCGAAACCTATAAGATGATACCATTCTAAAGGTCTTAACCTTTTTAAGAAAGATAACTGTACTGAAATATTAAAGAATCTCGAGTAAAACAATAAGCCTAAAAGAAATAATCCACCAAACATAGCACGCCATGTCCAGATAGTCATGGTATCTACTTTCGAGAATCCTGCCTGAGAGAATCCATTGATTGTCAAAACAAGTGTCATCAATAACAACATTGCAGTCAAGAATAGCACTTTACGTGTGGAAATTTTAAAAAATGGCTCTATAACAGCAAATGACAAGAAAAGTAACCCTATTCCCACTGCTACATGAGAATGCCCTACTACAAGATCATTACGGTGAAAAATTTCTCGAAGCTCTGGAATAAAAAGTATATTTCCTTGAATATCTACAAAAAGAAAAGCAAGTATAGAGATAAATAGTGTAATATTTTTACTGATACTTAATTCTGCATCTTTCCACCATCGATAGAGTATCGGAATATAGAGCAGTGTGAGAT
>NZ_JBATIY010000169.1:0-8427 GCF_049668085.1 Sulfurovum sp.
TATTTGTGCAGTTCTCTCATGAATGCAGTACAGAACTTCATCACTTCAAAGTCACTTTTTCCTTTTGGATCAAAGTCACTTCCCCCTTTACCTCCACCTATTGGAAGACCGGTCAGTGCATTTTTAAGGATCTGTTCAAACCCTAAAAATTTCAAAATACCTTCATTGACTGATGGGTGAAAACGAAGACCACCTTTGTATGGCCCAAGTGAATTGTTAAACTGAACTCTGTATCCTGTATTGACCCGAATTTCATTGTTATCATTCATCCACTCGACTTTAAACTTGATAATTCTGTCAGGATTTGCCAATCTTCGAATAATGTTATGTTTTGCATACTTTTCATCCGCAAGATAAAGCGGAGCGATAGATATTAAAACTTCTTCAAGTGCCTGATAAAAAACATCATGTTCAATCCGATGGCTTTCTATGAGTTTGACTACCTCTTCTTTAATTCTCTTATGTGCATCTTCTAACGTTGGTTTCTTATTTGACATTTTTAATACTCCTTTGAATTATGATTTAAATACTGTGCATCTATGCTATACAAAAAGCTTATAGACATTAAAGTCTAACCTCTTTATATATTTAGTTTAACATAAAAATTTCGAATCCTGTTATCCTAAAACTCCTATTTTATAAATATTTTCACAGATAGATAGATAAAACTATTTATCAATACTACACGTATGAAAAAAGTATCATAAATAATACTATAAAGCTATTAGGTGTGGATAGACTATCTCATCAACAAGTTAGCAACACTAAAATATAAAACCTGAATACAAAAAAAGAAGTTAAAAATGAACAGACAAAAATTGTCTATCAAAAGAGATGAAAATAGTATATAATGTAAAAAAGGAGTTACTCATGATAAAAGATATTTTATATACTGGATTAGGCGGGGCACTGCTACTGAAAGAGCGGGTGGATGAGGAGATCGAAAAACTTCAGGAGCGTGGTAAACTCAGTAAAGATGATGCAACTGCATTCCTTGAAAAACTTCAAACACGTGGAGAAGAGGAAGAAGAAAAGTTTAAAGCACAAATAAAAGAGGCGCTTAAAGAAGTCATTGATGAAATGGGCTTAGCTACAAAGGAAGATATAGAGGCACTGAAAGATAAATAGTGCAGACATTTAAACTTTATTCTCCTCTTCGCATTTGGTATGTATTTAAAGTCTTACTGACACTCTATCTCCTCATAAGGAAGCGTGAACGATTTTTGGTCTTTTCACCTTTAAGTGCATCAGGACTTGTAGCAACCATCACACTTTTGGGAGCTAGCTTTATAAAACTTGCACAAGTGCTTGCAACACGTAATGATTTTTTTCCACCTGAATACCTCTCTAAGCTTAAAACACTTCATGATGAGCTTCCAGCGATGGATGAAAGATCGATGCAAAGTGTCTTTGATAAAGCATTTGCAGAGAACCCTTTTATCCGTTTTGAAAAAGAACCCATCGCTTCAGCTTCCATAGGTCAGGTACATGAAGCGTGGTTGGATGAAGAGACTAAAGTAGCTGTCAAACTAAGACGAGAGGGTATTGAAACACAAGTCAAAGCTGATATTCGTATTTTAAATGCATTTAATGTACTCTTTCGTCCACTTTTCTCACACTACACAAAAAACTCCATAGAAGCAGTTATCACAGAATTCGCGTCTATGATACTAAAAGAGGTCAGTCTTAATCAGGAGAGGACAAATCTTCTCAAGTTCTCCGAGATCTATGCCGATATGGATGTAAGGTTTCCCATCGCCTACGAATCTGTGAGCTGTGATGATGCATTGGTGATGAGTTTTGAAGAAGGATTTAGGTTCGATGACAAGGATGCAATGGAGAGATATCATATCGACATTGATAAGCTGATCGGAACATTAGTGGATTTTTACACGGAACAGATGCTTGTAAGAGGATTTTTTCATGCAGATCCACATCCGGGAAATCTATTGATATCCAAAGAAGGCAAGTTAATACTTTTAGATTTTGGTATGGTGAAACGCGTCCCGAATGAAACCCGTATTGCTATTATAGAGATGCTCAAAGCTGCCAACGAACAAGACTATGAACGCTATGTAAGCGCATGTAAACGTTTGGGTGTAGTGGCATATGATGCTCCCTTGTCAGAACTTGCAGAATTCACGGAAAGAATGTTCGAGATATTTAAAAACGACGCCTTAGACAGTTCAAGTATGCAAGAGCTTGCATTTGAAGTACTGGAACAGACAAGAAATCTTCCTTTCAAACTTCCTCAGGATGTTATCTATATCTTAAGGGTAAGTGCGATTATAGAAGGTTTGGGAACAAGCTATATTGAGAACTTTAATGGTATCAAAGATATTTTGCCTATACTGCAAAAAAATATTCCCCGAGCATTAGGTGCAAATGAAAGTATTATTGAGACCATTATAGATGAGTTTCAGAACTTACCTTTGGACCTGAAAGCCTTACGAAACAGTATCTACCGCATCAGTGAAGAGAACCTTTCCGTAGAGCTCTCTAAACCACAGCTAGAAACACTCAAAAAGTCACTCAGTGAGTCACTTTCCCCACTGATCATAGGCTTTATGTTACTTCTTTCATCGATTTTTGTACTGCAACTTGACCGTTCTTTAGAGTCAGTAGCACTCATACTTTTTGGAGCAGGGGTATTACGTCTCATATTTAGGAAATAATAGTTATTGAAGTGATCTAAGCAAACCTTATAAAGTTATCCATCCCCTTATATTAATAAGGAGAAGAAACCACTTTATACACTACTGTGTCACCCTCATAAAAAGGTTGATAGTAAGAGGAACCACATTGTCTATAGCTCACCCCACCGTGAACGAATGTTGTACATGTAGTTGGCATAGAAGCAGCAGCAACCATGGACCCTATGATCAAAGCTGATGACCAGGCAACAATGGCACGTCCACCCCAATAACCGTAGCGTCCGCCACCACCGTAATAATGATTTACATTTACATTTCTGTTCACATTTCTATTTCTGTTCACATTTCTATTCGTGTTTCTATTTCTATTTGCACTACCTCCACGATTTACATTGCCTGCACGGGCACGGCTACCGCCACCTCTACCACCACGGGCACCGCCACCTCGGCCTCCTCTTGCTTCAGCTGTATTCAGAAGAGAAATACTTAACTGTAGAGGAATTGCGCTGTAACCATTTTTTGCCTGAAAACCTGGATTAACATTTACAGAAGGAGAGAAGAATCCTATCATTGCTGCAACTATTGCAAACTTGACTAAAAATACATTTTTCTTTTTCATCATTTTTCCTTTATTCATTTGTACTTAGAACTGATATCTCTGCCGCATCTTTAGGTGCAGTAAAGATAAAATCATTATCTGAGATCTTTGGATTATCTTCCCAAGTGATCGAAGTGCTCAGAGCAGGGCGTCCTTCAACTGTTGTGTAAAAAATGGTATAGGTTTTAACCAATGGCTTGTCACCCGTTGTGATCCAAAGATGTACCTCTGCCTCATTGCCGCGAAAAGCAACATAATCACACTCTGTACCGTCTACCATCATGGTTCCAAAGTTTTTACTTTTTTTGAATTTTAAACGCTTGTCCATATCACTGTAGATCAGTTGCAACAAAGGTGCCTTGATTCCATATTTATCAAAAATAAAGTCAAGTGCATCATCAATCGTCTTTGGTGTTTTCATCAGTCCATAATACCCGAACCCATGATCCATCATCGTAAAAGTACCATCATTAAGATAACCACTTCTGTTACGAATATCCCCTTTGGTATCTACCCGTACCTTACCCGGTCTATCAACTTTTACAGATATATCGTGTCTATCCTTCTGTTTTACAAGTTCACCATCTACTATATCGTCCTCTAGAACAACTGCCTTAAAAGCATATTTATCCATACTGCCAATATATTGATATGACTTAGTCAATATATCTTTAGCAGACTGACCTTCTGCAAAGAGGCTCGATCCAGCAAGTAAAAAAACAACCCCTGCCATACAGAGGAATTTGTTGTAAATTTTCATTTTCTGTCCTTTTTATAATAGTTTGTATTTATAGTGTAACATAAAACCTAAGTTTTTTTAATACAAAAACTCCTAATTTAAAAAATATTACTTCTCAAGTATCTAGACAATTTTAAATAGTGATTTCTTGTTTCAAAACTTTACTAAAGTCATATGTTTTATAAGGTTTCGAAAATAAGATTCTTATCTATATACAGCTTTTTCGATAATAATCTTTTTGCATAAAATCTATTATTTGGATAAGATAAGACATATCTTAACACAGGGCTGTTATTGTGAAACAAGCATTAAAGTGGATTAGCTATATATTCCTCACATCCATTTTAATGAGTGCTGTGATAATACTTTTTTTACTTAACTCAACTAAAACAATACAGTGGGCTGCAGATACCTATGCCCCGCAGTATGGATTTGGGTACAAAAAGATTTCCGGTGGTCTTCTTACGGGTATTGAAGTTGAAGCGCTGACTTTTAAAGATGATTTACTGCTTGATAACTTAAAAGTAGGCTGGAATCCTGCCGCAATCCTCTATAAAAAAATCTCCATTACGCATCTGGAAACCAAAGGTTTGAATGTAGCAAATATCAAAAAACCTATAGAGGCTTTTATTCCTGCTGAGTCGAAAGAAAAAAACACCAGAGCTATTGTCCTTCCTGTCACTATCGGTGTGGGAGAATTATATTTATCCGTTAAGCCTTTTGATGAGAGTGGGATAGGGTTTAAAAATATTTCATTGGAGGGAGAAGATATTGTCTATGATGGAGAGGAAATTGATATTGATGATCTCTCGTTGCTTATGGATACTAATGTGGCAACGCTAAAGCTCAATGGATCTAAAGATGGAAAAAAGATCAAGATCAAAACACTTAGCGTGTTGGATCTGGATACGACTGCATTTCAACATCTTATTGATAAAATGATCGAAATAAACATCTATAAAGATATCACAGAATATGTTGAACCGGAAATTGAGAATTATAAAGCTGGACGAGAGAATAAGCTACCAAATAATATAGAAATTGATTCTTTTATTGTGATAACAAAACCAGGTGATCATCCCCGGTTGAGACTGAACAGAGGAGAGCTGAATGCAACGTCTGTTAAAGTTGATATCTATGGGATCATAGACCTTCAATCCGATACGCTTGAAATGCAATCTTACTCTATGCTTCTAGATACAAGCCTTGGCAGCTTATCTATGAAAAGTAAGTTAGAAGGTGAGAGGATAATCGTTGACTCATTATCACTACAGGATATAGATACAGTAGCGTTGACACAGTTTGTTAAATCTATAGAAAACAATCAAACGTATCAATCTGAATTTAAGGTGCCTCATAAAGATGAGAGTATAGAGACGAATAGTATGACAAATTCGTTATTGCCGAAATATCTTTATGTCAAGCATATGGACAGCTCGATAAAAAATGTAGCATACAACAATCTCCTTGTCAAAAGTGCTGAAGTGAATGCAACCAATGTGTTGTTGAATATGCGTACATTCATTGCGGAGAGTGGAGAAGTTGATGTAAATGCTGTGAGTGATCTTGTATCTTTGTCACAGCATGGAGTGATCAAAGATAATCATATAAAAGGTATGGGGCAGTTAATAGTACATAAAGAACTTTTTAAAATGTATGACCTGCCTTTAAACAAGGCTACATTCGATCCGATTGCTATGAAAATGATGGTTGATAAAAAGCAGGTAGTGATTGATTTTGATCTTAAGGATGGGGAATTACTTCAGAGACAAAAGAGTGTCTTTACTGTAGAAAATCTCTCCTTGACAAATCAAATCGTTTATAGATTCTCTGAAGGTAAACTAAGCATTAAAAACGAGGGAAATATTTCGACACTTTATGCAAAAGAGCTAAATTTTGAAAATCTCTTGACACTGAACGATGGTGTACTTGACTATAAAGGTAAGGTAATACCAGGTCTGATTGAAGGGATCGATAGTAACTATACCAAGCCCCTGAATGATTTGATAATCACTTACCAGGGTGATACCAAAAGTATAGAAGCACGTATAGAATCAGAGGGGTTGGAAGGCAAACTGATTTCTGCTGACCTGAAGAAAGGGGATCTCGCACTTTCGACGAAACAAGCGTTTGAGTTAAAGAACTTTATATCACTTCCCAAAGCACTCAATGCTTCCACAGCGTCAGTGGATATGCATCTTCCTTTGGATTTTTCAGCCATCTTTCCTCTCAAGGCAAATGCGAAGATAAGTTCCAACCTTGCGTCTGTTGATGCTGATATTGTTTATGACAAAGAGTGGAAGGTCATGAGTAAAACCATTTTTCCTGAAGATTCACTCCTGAGAACATTGAGTCCTAAGTTGAACCTTGATGCACTTAGCCCATTAGAAGCTGACCTTAGCATATTTGAAAAGTTTTTACACATGGACATCCGATCTAAGGGACTTACTTCCAAAGTTAAATTTGACCTAGAGAATAAAAACTTGGATGGAAACATGGTTCTGGCTGGTGCAGAATTCATCTTTAAGGGTAATGTTGAGAAAGAGCTGTCTTTAACGAATAGTGTTTCATCTTTGGAAGGTTTGTTGCAAAAGCTCTCTACGATCTATGCATTTGAAGTGCCACCTTTGGACGGAGATGTGAAGGTGGCTCTCATCATGACAGATATGCAAGATGTTGTGTTACAACTCCACTCCAATACACTTCTATATAGTGCAGATCATACTCTGAACGATACGATGGTCTCATTAGGATATTCAGGTGGAGAGATAGTGGTAAAAGAATATCATACTACTATTGATAAGAATAAGTTCTTTTCAACAAAACCATCCCTAATTACTTGGAATGAAGGGAATATAGAGATAGCACCTCTTTGGATTAATGATGGAGTGAAAGTCAAAGGAACCTATAACACTGAGACTCAAAAAGGAGAGTTTCTTGCGTCTGCCGACTCTTTTAAAAGTAATCTTGATATAGCTAATTTGGAAAATAATATCAATCTAAAGACCAGTATTGATGAGGATAAGACAAGTGTTGAAGGTACGGTTACGATCTTGGGTGGAGAGATTCATTATGACATGAATATAAAGACTTTTTCATCGGATAGGGATATTGTCAATGCGGAGGAGCTAAAGAAGAAAAAGAACAGTGTTTTTATGGATAATTTAACCACTTCCATTAATATCAATACAGAAAAACCGTTTATCTATAAAACGGAAGAGATAGATATGAAAGCCAATGCCGATCTTTGGTTGCAAAAGGTGGAAAAAGGTCCTCTCAGGATGTTGGGGATGGTAGAGATCTTAGAAGGTTCATGGTATCGTTTTAAAGATAAGAAATTTGGTTTAAAAAAAGGTACGATAAGCTTTACCGGAGATCCCAATAAACTGATCCTTGATATAGTGGCTATATATAAAACCGTACAGGCTGAGATAAGCATACATGTTACAGGTAGCCCCACTAATCCTGAAATTGTTTTATCATCTATACCTCCTATGGATAGACAAAAGATACTTTCCACAATACTCTTTGGTACACAGGAGAATGAGCAGGATATGAGTGAAGATGATATGATGAATATGATGGGTGATACGATGGCAAAATCTGTTTTTTCAAATACTGGTACGGGAATTGTAAAATCTGCTTTCTCAACAGTAGGAATCAATATTGATGCCATTCCTTTTATTGGTGACTCTGCTGATGCAGATCAATCAGAGAAAAAACTTTTTTCATTTTTTTCCAGAGAAGAAAAGGTTCGTATCCCTCATCATGAGATACACTTTAATGGACAGAAGGATGTTGATGAGAAAGCACTTCAGAAGGCAATGGGTGTTGATACCAAAAGTATATTTCAATTCTGGAAAGATGATAAACCTACCATCAATGACAAACTTTTGCCCACATTAGAACAGTCATTGCGGAATTTTTATGATTCCAAAGGCTTTTATGATGCAGCATTTTCGATTGAAACCTCAAAAACGGATGTCATCGTAAATATTAAAGAAAATGAACCAGTAAAGATCAATGATATTAATATTAGCAGTGATCACGATATTTCCAAGCTGATCACAATAAATAAAGGTCAGATATTCAGGTCAAAAGAGTTTGTATCGATCAAAAAAGATATTATAGAGAATTTATTGAAAGAGGGGTATTGCAGCTATGATCTTGACAGTAAAGCGTATGTATATCTGGATAGACATGAAGTAGATGTAAGGTTTAAACTCACAAAAGGTGATGTTTGCACCTTTGGAAAGACAAGCGTCGAGGGTCTTGATACGATCGATGATTCTGTTGTGATCTCAAGAGTAAGAGCTAGAGAAGGAGAACGCTTTAATATTGAGAGGATACGCGAAACCCGTGATGAAATCTATGCTCTTGATGCTTTTGATTCAGTATCGGTTAGACATGATCTAAAATATTATAATGTGGTACCC
>NZ_JBATIY010000170.1:0-6008 GCF_049668085.1 Sulfurovum sp.
TAATAGAGCAAAGTTCTATTACGCTACCCTAGCGCTGTGTTTACTTACAACTTAGTTACGTTAAAGAGATAGGTACGAAAGAGACTTTTGATACGGCTTTGTTCGCTTTGTTTCAAATGCCTAAAAGTAGTACAGAGGCACTTCTCCCTGTGGGGATGTTACTGGGATATATAGGGCTTTCTATAGGGGCGATCTGGAGTAAAAGACTTTTTTGGTTGCTGTTAGGTTTGGCAATATTCTATGCGCTTTATATTTTTTCATTATGAATATGTGTTTGCTATCAGGGGTCGAGTTGCTCCAACTTCAAATAAAACAATGTAAAGCTATTTACTTTTTTTATTTTCACAGTTCCGAACCTATAAATGACAAACTATTGTCGTTTATTTACGGTTCTTATATATGATCTATCTCTTCATTTTTGTTCAGTAGATCACAAAACTTCAAACCATGAATGAAGATAGCCCATGAGATATAGATCCATAAAAAGAAAAAGAGTAAAGTACTGATACTTCCATAGATGGTTGCATAGGTTTTATTATGTAAGACATAGAAGATAAAAGCACTTTTAGAGAGATACCATATAAGTGAAGCGATAAATGAGCTCATCATTGCAGCTGAGACCTCTATCTTTGTATTGGGAGAGAGTTGGAAAGCGATATAAAACATCATCCATGTGATAAAAAATGGTAAAAAAGTATACAGATGTATAATACTTGTAATGCTGCTTTTATCAAGATATACCTGTATGAATGAAGTGAGATAAAAAGAGACAGCCATCATTGCAGGTATAATAATAACCAGTAAAAGATACGTTTTTAGAGCCTCCCAGATACTGCGCTTAGGGGTTGAAAAGATATCATTAACGATGTGGTCATAATCTTTAAAGAACATCACTGCTGCGAAAGTCACATAGAATATACCCAAATATCCTAGTTTATCAGAATTTTCTACAAAGGTATTGATATTTTGCATGATCATTTTAGAATCTGTAGGCATGAGATTAGAAAAGATCAACTCTTCTACTTTTGCGTAAAGTGTATCAAATAGAGGCATGTTCGTAAAGATCGCAAGTAGGATGACCAAAAAAGGGATAATGGAGAAGATGGTACTCCAACTTAAACTAGAAGCATAGTGCCCATGTTTAGCATCAAAGAGATCTGAAGCAAAATCTCTGATGAAAAAGTAATAGTTTTTCAGTATAACTTTGAATTGACTATTCTTCTTCATAAAAACCTTTTTGTATTACGCGCATGTTATGATGAGGGTAATCCCATTTTCCCTGGGTTGAGTATATTATTAGGATCAAAAGAGTGTTTGATACTCTTAAACAGGTTAAGTTCAAGCTCATTAAATGCAATATTCATAAATGGCGCTTTACTTGTACCGATACCATGTTCACCACTCAGTGTTCCACCCATATCTACTACAAGTTGAAATATCTCTTCTATAGCTTGGTGACCATCATGAAGCTGTTGTTCATCAGAACCATCCACCATGACATTGACGTGAATGTTTCCATCTCCGGCATGACCAAAACATGGTACTTTAAATCCATATTTGTCACCTATGGCATAGATACGATTCAATGCTTCGGGCAACATACTTCTAGGTACGGAGATGTCTTCGTTCAGTTTTTTACTTCCAAAGATGGTAATAGAAGGGGAAGCATTACGCCTAGCATACCAAAGTTCATCCCTCTTTTTAGCATCATGTGCGACAACGAATTCTTGCGCACCATTCTCTTTAAACGAATTCTCTAGAGTCTCAAGTTGAAACTCTACCTCTTCAATAACATTCCCATCTACATCACCGATGAGTAATGCACCTGCATCTTCAGGAAGCTTGATGCCAAGTTTCTCTTTAAGTGCCTGTACAACGAGATCATCCATAAATTCCATAGCCACTGGATTCGCACCTGCTGCAAGAGATTTAAATACAGCATTCATCGCATCATCCACAGAAGGGAAGATACCCATATAGGCTTTAGTAAATTTAGGTTTAGGAATGAGTTTGAGAGTGATCTCTGTAATAACAGCCAATGTCCCTTCACTGGCAATGAGAATACCTGCAATGTTGTATCCGGCCACATCTTTGATGGTACGTTTACCCGCACGAATGATATCACCGTTTGGACGTACTGCACGAAGTGCCATGACATAGTCTTTGGTGATACCGTATTTGGCTGCACGCATACCCCCCGCATTTTCACTTACATTCCCACCAAGGGTAGAGTACTCTTCACTGGCTGGATCAGGCGGATAAAAGAGTCCTACTTCTTCTACAGCTTTTTGCAGATCCATATTGATCACACCTGGTTGCACCACGGCTACCATGTTTTCCATATCGATCTCGAGGATCTTGTTCATATGTTTTTCCATCCCTAAAGTGATACCACCTTGGGTAGGCAACGCACCACCGGTAAATCCGGAACCTGCTCCTCTTGGGGTAATGACGATATGATGTTCATTACAGTATGCAAGTATGGCACTTACATCTGCTTCATCTCTAGGAAATACAACGGCTTCAGGTTCAAAACGCGTACGTGTAGCATCATAAGAGTATGCAATGAGGTGTGCCTTATCGCTATAGACATTCTCTTTGCCAACAAGTTTTTCGAAATGTTTTATGTGTTTTTTATCTAACATAGTCAAATCCCATTATAGTGTTTCCATGGTGTCATAATAGTTTCCTTTGACTTCACTGCCAAACCATCCTGAATCAATTTGTTCAAACCGCATATAAAAAGGAAATGCTCCTACCGATGGAAGGTTTGTCATAGACTTCTTAGATATGATTTTCCCAGAGACAGGGTCTAAAAGTACAGCAGAGTTTTTACGTACGATATAGATCAGACCTACTTGATATTTTCTTGCGAAATGAGAGAGGTTCTCTTTTGTCGGTCTTTCTTCTCCTTCAACAGAAAGGTACAATGCAAAAAGGTCTGGATGTATCCATGTTTTATTATGTTGAGAAATGATCTTTGCATAAGTGTCTGCATCTGGAGCTAGAAGAAGTACATTGTTGTAGAGGTACCCACCGATGACCTTGTCATTCGCCGAAATAGCTGTTTTAATAGTGGGGAGTTCTTCATGATGCAGGATATCTGTACTTACCAGTGAAGTTGACCCACCTGATGAAGTTTGGGCGATCCGAGTTGTGATCGCTGTCAGGCCATTACCGTAGTTATGTATCACAACACCACTCATACCATTCACAGGAAATTTTTTGTTAAGTGTAATAGTGTTTTCTTTTACAGATTTGATAGAAGTATGTACTGTTTGAGGGAAGAAACCTGCAAAAAGTGGTAAAGAGAGTAGAGCAATAAGAGCTATTTTTCGCATAGCGATCCTTTTAGTGTTTAAATAATTGTATTGATTATACAAGCAATATAGTAAAAGTTTATTGATTCACTAAAGTAGCGGACAGATTAACCTATTTAAGTTATAATTATCTCCAATTAATCAGTAGGGAAAATGATACAGAATGGGAAGTCTTAAAAATATCGTGGTATGGATCTTGATATCAAGTTCTTTATTTGGAGCAAAAGTAATACATGAACGTTGGGAAAAAGGTCAGACTTTTTCTGATTACTTAAGCTCTAGAGACATTCCATCAGATCTGTTAGATGATATTTCAAAAACAGATATAAAGTTTCTCTCTGAGATCGAAGGCGATCAGCTCTTTTATGAATTAAAAGATAAATATGACACACTTCAACAAGCACTGATCCCTATAGGGGAAGAGATGCAGATAAGACTGGCAAAAGAGCGTGACAGCCATGACTATCATTTTGATATTATTCCTATCGAATATAAAGAAGAAGAGCATAGTGCTACTGTTACCATAGAAAAAAACCTTCATACAGATATTAGCAATGCACTGCAACACCCTGCTTTAGCAGATAAAATGGGCCAACTTTTTAAAGGTACGGTCGATGCAAGAAAGTTTCAAAAAGGTGATAAGGTCTCTTTTCTCTATACACAGAGAACCCGAATGGGACAACCATATACTCATCCATCTATTAAAATAGCCATGATCGAATCTGGGAAAAAACAAAAGTTTATCTATGCAGATGAAGATGGATATGGCTACAAAAGTACCAAAAAGTCTCAAGCATATACGGTAAAAGGGAAGAAAAAAGTAACGTATACAAGAAGAGTACCTGTAAAAAGTACCACCTCGCGTTTTGGTATGCCCATACGTCATGTTCGTATTACTTCGCATTTTTCTCATAGAAGGTATCACCCGATCTTAAAACGCTATCGTCCTCATCATGGTACAGATTTTGGAGCCAGAAGAGGAACACCACTTCTTGCAGTAAATTCGGGGAGGGTAAGTTTTGCTGGACGAATGGGCGGATATGGGAAAGTGGTTAAAATTAAACACGGGAGTGGTTATGAATCACTCTATGCACATCAGAGTCGTATACGTGTAAAAAAAGGACAACGTGTAAAGAAAGGTCAGATCATAGGATATGTTGGGAGTACAGGACGGAGTACAGGACCACATCTACACTTTGGGCTTATGAGATACGGAAAATGGATCAATCCTATGAGGGTTTTACGCAAGAAGTCGATTAAAGATACTGTTTCAAAAACATTTACCAAATATAAAGATGTAAAGACAACAAAATATAAAGAAGTCGTGATCAAGAATGCAAAAGAGAATAAGACGAAACTTCTCTCTTCTGTAGGACAAGAAAACACTCCATTCATATGGGATGGATATAAGCAAACAAGTATGAGAGTAAAAGATGGCAGATCAGATCAAAGACTTTAAACTTAAGCCTTTAGAGAATGCAAAGTTCATAGATACCTCATTGGCGACCTATGAACAAGAGGGTATCAAAAAATCATGGGAAGTGGTTCAAGCCCATGACAGTGTCGCTATACTGATCTATCATAAAGAAAAAGAGTCATTTATATTGGTAAAACAGTTCCGTCCGGCTGTCTATCTAAACAATGAAAATGGCATGACAGTTGAACTTTGTGCCGGTATTGTAGATAAAGATCTCTCTTTGGTGGAAATAGCCAAAGAGGAGATAGAAGAAGAGTGTGGTTACCTTGTGCCACTTCAAAGTATAGAGCGGATCACCTCTTTTCATACATCTGTAGGGTTTGCTGGAAGCAGGCAGACTCTTTATTTTGTTGAAGTTGACGAGAGTATGAAAGTCAGTGAAGGCGGTGGCGTGGACCATGAGCAGATAGAGGTTGTCTTCTTACCTGTAGATCAAGCTAAGAACTTGATCTATGATGAAAGCATAGCAAAAACACCTGGACTTATGTTTGCATTTATGTGGTGGCTTGAAAAACAGTGAGTATCAAAGTATCACGTATCAAATTGAGTACGAAAATAATTTAGTCGCAATATCTTTTGAGAAGGCACTGATACTCTTCTATGCGTCTGTCACGTAAAAATGGCCAAATATCACGTACTTCTTTGGTGCGTGCATGTTCGAGGTCTGCATAGAGGATCATTTCATCTTTCTCATTTGCTTGTGCAATCATCTCCCCTTGAGCACCACATACAAAAGAGTTCCCCCAAAAACGAGTACCGGCCATTACTCCGGCACTGTCCGCTTCAAAACCCACGCGGTTACAACTGAGTACAGGTATACCATTGGCAATGGCATGAGATCGTTGTATGGTGATCCAGCTCTCTAGTTGTCTGGCTTTTTCTTCTTCACTGTCTTCATCGAACCAGCCTATGGCAGTAGGATAGATAAGAAGTTCAGCACCTTTAAGTGTCATAGCCCGTGCAGCTTCAGGATACCATTGGTCCCAGCAGATCAGTACCCCCAGTTTGCCAACAGACGTTTGTATCGGTTCAAAACCTAGATCTCCCGGGGTAAAATAAAACTTCTCATAAAACCCGGGGTAATCTGGAATGTGCATTTTTCTGTATTTTCATGCAACAGAACCATCTTTTTCAAAAACGACTGCAGTGTTATGGTAGAGTCCTGCTGCACGTTTTTCAAACAGTGAGGTAACCAATACTATACTGTTTTC
>NZ_JBATIY010000171.1:0-8580 GCF_049668085.1 Sulfurovum sp.
ATATATGCCATCTGGTTACAAAAGAAACATGAGGCGATGCTAATTTGATAGCCAAATAATAGATTGCAAGAAGCGCAAAACTCATACCGAGTGTATTGTCCCCATGTGGACCTAAAAGCATCTGCTCGACCTGTCCATAGTGTGGATTCATCAAAAGCAGGAGAGCAAACGGACTAATGACCACTGCAGCTAAAGAAACGTTTACCCAACGTGGTTTTACAGTGTATCTTTTAATGGTATTGAGAATTGCGAGAAGATAAAAAAGTCCTGCAAATGCTAAAATTCCATTAAGTTCATAGGCATAATCGTAGAAAGGAAGTGAACGCATGACACCAAAGAGAATCGAAAGTATCATAAAAACCAAAAAGATATACCAAAGCATAAAGAAACGCTCAAGATAATAAATACCTTTGGCACTCATCAGACCCTCTTTATCGAAAAGTGCGAACGGGAGCAAAGAAAGCATTAAAGGTGCAAAGCCATAAAGCATCAATGAAAGATGCAAACTTCGTGAGATATCTGCTCTTATCAGGTTTTGGCCGATACCGATAAGTTGCAAAGCATAAAGCAGTCCAAAAACAGCTCCCAAAATCAAAAATAAATACGCAAAATAAATATGTGGTAGAAGTCGTTTTTTTAACATAATTTTCCATCCTTTAATTTTATAACTCTATCACTAGGGAGAATTCTTGATAAAGCGTGGGTTGCAACAATTACAGTAGCATCCAATTCACGCAGAAGATCAAAAACTATTTTTGAGTTCTTTGAATCCAAATTACCTGTAGGTTCATCAGCAAATATAAACTCTGGTCTATTGATCATCGCACGGGCAATAGCTACCCGTTGTCGTTGGCCTCCTGATATCTGATCAGGATATTTGGCACTTAAATGGGAAATATCAAGCTTATCTAGTAACTCTTTAATTTCAGACCGTGATCGTTTCGTTACCATTGCAATGTTTTCGTGAACATTCAAATGTGAAATCAGATAATGAAACTGGAAAATAAATCCAATTTTTTGATTACGAAACATATTAATATCAGATATCTCTCTACTTGCTTTTCCGTCAAAGAAAATTTCTCCTTTTGTAGGTTTCAACAATGTAGAGATTATAGACAAAAGCGTAGATTTACCACTTCCGCTCTCACCTGTTATCACAGTAAAGGTTTTGCTTTCAATCGTTAAGCTGATATCATGGAGTATTATTTCATTATCATATTCATGAGAAACATTCATAATTTTCAACATCTATTGTCCTCTGTTAATCAAAATTATAGGATCGATACGTGCAGCGATCAATGCAGGAATCAATGCCCCTATGACTGCCATTGTCATAGAGCCAACAAGTAATTGAACAAATAGAAGTCGATCAATCTCTCCACTCAAATAGCCCTGAAACTTTTCAATATGCTGCAGTTGCTCTAAAAGTATGAGACTGATACCATACGCCATACTAAACGCAAGTAATGTAATAGCCAACACTTCTATAACAACATGAAAAATAATGGTCGTTTTAGAGATACCCATTGCACGTTTAATACCAAATTCATAACGTCTATCGTTTATCATCATGCTCATGAGACTTACAATCGCTAAAAACCCCATAAAAAATGAGATAGATGCTATCACACCGCTGGAGATACGTATGATCTTAAACTGGTTGTAATTATCAATGAATTCACTTGTGGACTTGACCTCAATATCTTTGCTTATATGCTTTATGTCACTGACAACAAGATCACTATCCTGATCTATATTTTCAAGAGTCACTAGTAAAAAAGAAGCACTTTTTTTAAAAAGTTTTTCAGCATCTTCTATAGTGATGACAACACCGCCATTTTCAAATCCAATATCACTTTTATACACACCTGATACATGAAAAGGTGTCCCTAAAAGGTCAATTGTCTTGGGATGATGCAATATAGAAGCAATATTGTCTCCTAACACAACCTCACCTTCTTTGGGATAGGTTCCTTTGATCAAGGTATAATTTGACATACGATTCTGAGTCACACCATAAATTCCTGCAATTGGAACGACATCAATCGCCCCTGCTCCCACTATTACACCTTGTGCCGAAGAGACACCTTCAATTTTAGAAATGGGATTGAGTAACGTGCGATTGACATCACTAAAAAAGGTATCTGCCACACCTCGCTGCATGACAATAATATCTCCCTCGGTTTTAAGCATGTTGGCATACATACTGATAATACCATTGCCCAATGCCGTAATTAAAAAAATAGAAGCAATAGCAGAGGTAGCGGAAATCAAGATCAATATACTCTTATATTTGTAACGTAAAAATGATTTAAACATTGATACCACTTAACGTGTTTCAAATTTAACATCAATGTCCAGATCGATCTGATCACGTACAGTTAAAAAGAGCATTTTAGGAGGTTTGACATCATAACTTGACATTAAAAATGAAGATGTACCTTTAAAATTGACCTTTTTGTTTGACTTCATTATTTTTGCCTGGATCACCAACGGTTTCTTGACTCCATGAAAATAAAGAATGCCATTGACTATATAACCATTATCAGATTTTACAACATCCTTAAAAGTATATTTTGCGACAGGATATTTGACATCTTCGATTGCCTCAAGCATATGTTCATCTCTATCTTTATTATCACTTTTAAGAATGCTCATTGAAATATCGATAGAACCTCTTATCGATTCAATATTCTTTCCCATGGTTAAATGAGAATTTAATCCTGTAGTTGAAGGATTGATACTCGAATCACCAAATACCTCAGTATGTGCTTTAACCTGACCATTGGTAACCACAAGATTCCCAGCAGTCAAATATGTAGTAGTAGCCATAATGACTAATAAAAAAGCTTTTTTCATTTTATATCCTTTAAAGTATAAAGTGTCATCACAAATTTTTTAATTGAGAATTTTGAATCTGAGAAAATAAATTTTCCAATGTTTGAATAAAAGGTATTTGGATCTTTTCACTGACATTTATGGCTCCCAGGGCTATCAATATGACCCAAGCTGTAATAAATGATCCGCTCAATGCAACCAATAATCCTAAGCCTGATGCAGCCCATAGGCTCAATGCGATTACCGCTAGCAGTACATAAGGTAAACGCATTAAGGACCTAAGAATAATGACATTGTAATACGAGATCACAAAAGGATAAACTATACTGAGAGCCGATTGCCAACCTAAAGAATAGAGTGCAAATGTAAGTGTAAAAAGTGCAACCAGAAAACTACTGTTATATTTCCAATCCCTCGCCTTATAGGCAGTGATCAATCCGATCAAATGAAAAAGTATGATGTTCAAAGTAAAGGTATCTTGACCCCAAATATGCATCATATGATCTCTTGAAAGCGTTTCAAACAGTACTGCATCCAAAAGTAGCCAGAAAAAAATATTCCCTGCACCATAAAAAGTGATGTAATCGGTCTTTTTACTTAATTTTTTCATTTGAGAAAAAAGAGAAGTAATAAGTGCCACTGCTGATAGGAAAAGAGCGATATTTGTTCTTTGGGAAGCGGGTACATCGAAATAATATGTACCATATGCATAAGACAGGGCCAAAGCTAATACTACAAGCCACAAACGATCAATACGTGCAATGAGCATCGGTGCAGTCAAACCACTGATAAGCCCAAGTAAGAAAAGCTCGATCCCATTCGCATATGCATAATCCAACACTAATAAAAGCTGGCTAAAAAGCAGAAAAGGAATCAACCACTGACGCTCTTCATGAAGAAATACGGAAATGACTATTCCTAGCACTCCACCTACTGGAACCATCCAAATTTCAGCCATAATAGAATGATGATATTCAACGACACCCGTTTGTAATATTAAGAGATAAAATGTAAATTCAGAAGCAAATAGCAATAGAAAAGCAATGTTAGGTATTTGCATCTTTAAGATAGTTTTCATAGAATACATCCTTTATGTTAAGATTGCAAAGTATAAAATAGAAATATGAAGATTTGATGAAGAAATTTCATCATTCCAATTTATTTTTTTAAAAGACAAATATCAGTTTAATACCTTATCGGTGAGGAAAGATTATGAATCTGCTTGTTGTAGAAGATGAACAGCCTGTAGCAAATCAGTTAAAACAATTATTGCAACAAGAAAAATATCATTGTGATGTCGCTTACAATTATTATGATGCTACTGTATTACTTGATGAAAGAAAGTATGATTTGATCTTATTGGATTGGAATTTACCTGATGGTGATGGGCTTAGTTTACTTTCCCTATTGCGAGAAGAAGGCATACCGACTCCAGTACTTATGCTTTCTGCGAATACTTCAATTGATGACCGTGTAAAGATCTTAGATGCAGGTGGAGATGACTACCTATGCAAACCCTATTCCAATATTGAACTGTTTGCTCGTATTAGAGCCCTATTACGACGTGAGACACCTCAGAAAGGTACCCTATTAAGCAGTGGTCCTTTAAAACTTGATACTGCAAGCCGTGAAGTCTCTGTAAATGGGGAACCTATCAAACTCAGTTTTTCAGAATTTGATTTACTGGAACTGCTGCTTCAAAATAAAAATATCGTTTTAACACGTTATCAGCTTAATGAACATCTATGTCAAGATTACAATAGTCTCAAACACAGTAACCTTGTAGATGTACATATTAAAAACCTCAGAAAAAAGATAAGCTTAGATAATTGTATTACAACTGTACGCGGTGTAGGATATACTATAAAAGATTGAGTTATTAAATGCTTTGATCATTTTCTTCTACCAATGATGATCCAAACTTTATCAATGCTTTTGTTCCATAACCTAATCCTTTGCTTTCAATGATAACATCTGCTTGAAACAAGCGTGCTAGTTTTCGACTGATTGGCAATCCCAATCCACTTCCTTTTTCCGTATTCTTACTTTTATTCTTGACTTGAGAAAATTCATCAAAAACATTCTTCAAATCATCTTCGGAGATTCCAATTCCACTATCTTGAATGCTCAGGCATAAACTTTCACCACATTTTTCTAAAGTCAGATCTATGGATCCATACTCTGTAAATTTGATAGCATTTGAGAGAAGATTAATAAGAATCTGTTTGAAATATCGGATATCTATGGTGACTTTCATTCTTTTAGTGAGTCTGTTGTTAAACGTTATTGGGATTTCTTTTTGTTCAGCTAAAACCTCAAGCATATTGATCACATGCTGAGTAAGGACTTCAATTTCATCACTTTTCTGCTGTACTAAGTCTATAGTAACTTTCCCTGATTCAATCTTCACTAGATCAAGAATATCATTGATCATTCCTAGTAAATGGTCTGCTGATGACTGCATTGTCTCAACCATCTCTTGCTGGTGATGTGTAAGATTTTCATAAGCAATAAGATACTGTGTGGAACTTAGTATGGTATGTAAAGGCGTACGCAATTCATGTGACATATGTGAGATAAAAGTTGACTTAGCGTGAGAAACGGCTTGCGTCTGTTCAATAAGACGAATCTGATCGAGTTGAAGCATGATCATCGTTGCGATAGAGCGATAAAATTTTTCCTCGTGAGGATCAGTTATCGGCCTGCTTTCACCTAAAGTAATGACACCATAAAAATCACTTGTCTGTTTTTCGAAATCTTTGACATAAAGCATCAAATACTGGTTAGACTCATTACCTTCATTTTGTTTGGGATATTCTTGTGAAAAAGAAAAATGCTGGTGAGGCATTAGTATCTGTAACTCATTTATAGCCAATGTGATACATGCCTCTTCAGTTTGGGTTTGGATCAAACCATTAAAGATATTTATCAGTTGGACAAAACGCAATAAACGAACCTGATTCTCTTCTTCTAAAATTTTAAAAGCACGATTTGTTTCACGTACCATAATATTAAAGTCATTTGCCAATTCACTGATCTCTCCTTGTGAAGAGATTGAAACCTGTGTGGTATAATCCTGTGTCGAAATAATAGATTTGGTTGCATCAGAGAGTTTGGCGATTGGCTCCAAGATACGTCTACTGATCCAAAAAGAAATCAGTGCAATGATAATTACCCCTAAAGCAAAAAGAGCCCATACAAATAAGATGAAACTATCTAAAAAAATCAATGCGACCGATTTGTTTATCATATAAACGATCATCCACTCTGACATAATCCCTTCAAATTGTTCATGTAAGACCAGATAATGATCACTTACATATTGTGTATTCTGTTCTTTGATATCTAACAAGAGTTCATTATTATAAACATCTCCAATTTTTGCTGAACTATCAAAATGATAGAAAATTGAACGTATTCCGTTAGCTTGAGTCGTATAGGAATCAAGGTTTGAAAGAGCATATTCAAGACATAAATATCCCAATAGTTTATTTTTTTGTAATGTTGAATTAATAGGGGTAAACAGGATGATACTTTTATCTGTAAAAAAATAGTTCTTATTTTTTCTTAATATTTTGTTGAATTCTGATATATAAGCAAAATCATGCGGAAGACTCTTTGCGGTTGAGGATATCACTTTTTTTTCAGATGTAAGAGTAAAAAGATCCATTTCCAGTCCCAAATCTTTCTTTTTTTGCATAAGAAGCTGACTGATACGTTTATCAACATCTCCAACGATCATATCATTCATAATATCTAAAGAAGCGAGAAAACGCATCTCCTTCTGTAAGGAAAGAAACTGATCCTCTACCCTCTTTTTTACTTGAGTCATTTGATTGTGATACGTAAGCATCGTATTATCCAAGATTTTCTTTTCGCCAAGATTGTAACTATAGATCAAAATAAGAAAATATGGGAAAAATCCTATGCCAAAAAGTGCGATTCTGAGTTTACTTTTGAGTGTTTTTGGCAATATCTTTCTCAAGTATTTCATAACTCACCATCCCTATAGATCACTTTTAGATCTTTATCTACCTTGCTTACCGGGATATATCCTATCGCCCCTTCAACTTTTTTAATAAAAAGTATCATGCTCTCAATGGATTCCACCCTATAAGGTGGCCTATACCCTCTATAGTGTTGTTTGATCCAATAACTATCAAGCTGTGTTGAATTCATTTTTAGTATTTCATTTTCAAAAGTCTTTCTCAATAGGTCCTGAGGAGGCAGATTTAAAGCGACAAGTTTTATCTCACCCCAAAAACGCTTTTTTTTAAGATAGATCATACGTACTTGCGCTTGGGTAAGTGTATTGATTGGACTGTCGGCATGTGTCACCAATACAAATTTCTCAGCATTAAGCATGATACTCATGATGATAAATATCCACCCTATTCTAAACATACGAACTACCTAAAAAAGTACTGAAATAGAAAGAATCATTTTATTCTCTTCATGTAAAGAATGCCATTGGTATTCACCCTTAACAGCAATAGGATAAAGTGGTCTATACGTATATCCTATCACTGCAAAACTGTCTTTTGTATCAGTTGATTTATCTTTGTACGCTTCCAATCTGACAATGGCCTGATGTTTTTCTTTCATCATATATGACCCTTGAAGATAACCAACATATGGTATTGTCGTACCATCGTCATTAAATTGAGAACCAAGTTCACCTTGTAGTTTAAAATCATTTTGTTCATACTTGACAGCCCCTAGAAGATAATAATATTCTTCATCTGAGGTAAGATGAAAATAACCAGTATTGAACTGATAGTTCCATGCATCTTTTTGAAGTGATAGCCCAAAGCCATAATGACCGTCGGCATCAAAATTATTATAGATCTCTTTATTTAATGCATCATCAAGATCTTCACCTCCCTGTATGATAGTATCAATACCCACCTCATAACCATTTTCAGTTTGATAAAGAAGATCTGCCCCAGTTGTAAATCTTGGAAAAAGTAGAGTTGTGATGCTTGGGCTAGAACTGGTTTCGCGTAAGACATTAATGGGAATGCGGTTCCAAAATCCTATAGGTGAGTTGAATTTACCAAGCTTGAGTGCATAGTTTTCATCAAATTCATAATTGACATAAAACCGTTCAATATGTATCTCTTCATTTACTTCTTCACTTGTCTCATTTCCAAATACTTCATCGTAGACATCTTCTGCTTCAAGTTCAAACATGTAAGAAAAATTATTATATTCCCCATATGCCATAATGGCTAATTCATCAAGCTTCAATGAGCGTTCTTTTCCATACGCATGTTCATACTCTAGAGAAAAATAACCCCCTACATAAAGTGGAAGTTCGCCAATTTGGACACCCTGTCCAAGTTGGTATTTCGAATCTTGCCCATAAAGTGTTGAAAAGAAAAATAATGAAATAAATAAAAGAGATCGTATCATTGGGATCATTCACCTTTAGCATATAAAAATAATCAAATTGCAGTATAGCATTTTTTCTCGAAGTGCTATACCCAAATAAAACTCCAAGCTATCTTTATTCAAATTTGAAATAATTCACTGTCAATGAATGAAGAATATATTTTAGAAGTTTAAATGAAGAACATGAAGATTTAATGAAGATATCTCATGAGAACATTTTAGACTTCATAAAAATGTCTGGAAGTGAAACATAACCTCCCGAGACCTAAAGAATACTTGAGTGCTTTGAAATGTTAGAAATATTTTGGCAGAGTCCAAAGTTGATTAGTCCGAAAGCACGTTTTTTAG
>NZ_JBATIY010000172.1:0-19885 GCF_049668085.1 Sulfurovum sp.
CCCGGATCAATACGCATAATGATGTGATCGGAGTACTGGTCTATGATCCTATGGAAGAGGAGATCGTGAAATCCAACTCATTGTTTTTTACCGATGGTGTTGATACGGTGGATGTGGACAGTTCGGATAAACAGTTCATACAAAAATATGCTGAGCGACTAAGTGGCAGAGAAGAGAGGTTTAAACACCTCTCACGTAAAAATGGACTGCCGATTCTTTCCATTTCCACTGAATATCCAGTACTTGATCAACTGTATGAACAGTTAAGTATAGGCAGAGGAAAACGCTAATGTCTGTAGATATGAATCAAACTATCCAAGAGGCATCACTGGATAATCTTCATGATATTATCATACCTGATGCGGTGAGCTTTTTCCCTCCTGCTCCAGGGTGGTTCATAGTGGCACTTTTATTGTTTGCGCTGATCTTTCATTTTGTTATCCAGAGATACAAGCATTATAAAAAGTCTCAGTACAGAAGAGAAGCTCTCAAAGAGTCGGTCTTTTACAAAGAGAATGGTAAAAAAAACAGTAAAGAAGATGCCGTTGTTTTATTGGCACTTGCAAAAAGAGTAGGTATCGCAGCGTATGGACGTGGAAATATTGCAAATCTCTCTGAAGATAGCTGGTGGGATTTTATGCAAAAACATTCAAAGGCAAGAGTGAATACGGAGCTTAGACAGGAGATCGAAAAACTGTTATATGAAGATGCCTATACCATGAACAGTGTACTCCATGATAATATTAGACAATTGGTGACCATATGGATCGAAACACATAAGATGGATAGTCATGTTTGAGTTTAGCTATCCTTGGGTTTTTGTGCTCATTATGGTACCTTTTGTCATTTATAGACTTCCATGGGTTTATATCTCTAACCGTTCGGCACTGCGTATTAGTTTTAAAGAAGATATTGATGCGATAAACCAGAGTAAAAGTACTATAAGCGGTATATCAAGAGCTTCTTTTTGGCAGAAAGTACTGTTGGGTTCGATATATCTATTGGTGCTTACTGCTTTGGCAAAACCACAGTACATCGGGGAACCACTCAGCAAAGAGATCTCCCAAAGAGAAGTACTTGTCGCTATTGACCTTTCCGGATCTATGTCCACTATGGATTTTAAGGACAGTAACGGTACTTCCATTGATAGACTCGAAGCGGTCAAAATGGTATTGGGAAACTTTTTTAAAGCACGTAGCGGAGAGAAGATAGGTTTGATCCTTTTTGGGTCTGCAGCTTTTGTACAAGCCCCTTTTACACAAGATCTGTCTGCACTTGAACATTTACTTTCAGAATTAAATATAGGCATGGCAGGACCTCAAACTGCAATGGGAGATTCTATTGGTTTGGCGGTCAAGATGTTTCAAGACAGTAATGTGACTGATCGGATGCTCATTGTCATGAGTGATGGTGATGACACAGGCTCTAAAGTACCACCGCTCGTTGCAGCTGAACTGGCAGAAAAAAATGGAGTGAGTATTTTTCCTATCGCTATAGGTGATCCCAAAAATGCAGGAGAACACCCTATAGATACAGAGACACTTAAAGAGATAGCAAAAACCACAGGGGGTAAGTTTTACTATGCGTGGAACAGTGAAGAGCTCTCAGACATTTACACGCAGATAGACAAACTTAAACCTAAAGAGGTAAAAGAGATCACACATAGACCTACGTTTGATCTTTTTATGTATCCTTTACTTGCGACCATGTTGCTCTTGCTTGGGTATGGATTACTTCTGTACATACAAAGTTCAAGGGAGGGGAAATGAGTCATTTTCATATTTTAAGACCAGAATATCTACTCCTTCTTCTCCCCTCATGGACTTTGGTCTGGTGGCTGTTGAAGCAGCAAAGTGAAGAAAAAAAGTGGCAGAAGGTCATTGATCCTACACTGCTTAAACATCTTCTTGTTCAGCCTAAGTCTAACAAGTCCAAGATTTCTACGCCATGGTATTTGGGTATCGTACTAACGCTTCTTGTTGTAGCGGTGTCTGGACCAAGCTGGAAGTTAAAACCTTCACCTTTTATACAGGATGATACTAAAATAGCACTCTTGGTGTCTGCTAATAAGAGTATGCTTAGCACGGATATACTGCCAAATCGTTTGGAGAGAGCTAGTATCAAAATAACAGACCTTTTGCAAATGAGATCTGACACACAGTCTGCACTTATAGGGTACAGTGGTACGGCACACCTGGTACTCCCGCTTACCAAAGATCAAAGCATCATCAAAACATTTGCACAGGCATTGGATCCTGCTATCATGCCTTTGGAAGGCGATAACATACAAGATGCCCTGTTGCTGGCAAAAAAAGAGTTGAATGCTAAAGGCGCTACTGTCATTGTACTGACTGACTCTGTTTCTCCTTCTTCAGTGAAGTTAGCGATCAAAAATGGATTTGGGGAAGAGTCAAATGTCATCTTTTGGCAGGTCGCCTCAAATGAACTCTCCAATGCAAATGATTTTAAGAGTGCAGCTTCTCTTCTAGATGGTCATTATGTCCCGTATGCGAGAGATGGGAGTGATGTTTCTTTGGTCTCTTCTTTGATTGACAAGAATTTTAAAAATGCAGCGCAAGATGATAAGAATAAGTATGAAGATGGTGGGTACGCACTGGTTCCTCTTCTCTTTCTTTTCTTGTTGTTATGGGCTAGACAGGGCTTTTTTGCTGAATTATGGAGACGATCATGAAAGCGACTATTAAAAAGCATCTGTCCCTTATGCCGTTTTATATTATCCTGATACTTTCTCTTGTCTGGTTGGTCTTTTTTTATAAAGGCGGGATCAATAGACTTTTTGTAACCTCTGATCAACTAGCCTACCATTATTATGAAAAGAAGAACTATATCAAGGCAGCTGAAATCTTTGAAAACCTCTCCTATAAAGGAGCCTCATACTATAGGGATGCTGCGTTTAAAAAAGCACGATCTGTTTATCAGAACCTTAGCTCCAAAGAGGGTAAATACAACCTTGGTAATGTTTTTGTGATGCTTGGGGAGTATGACTCTGCGATAGAGAGCTATGAAGTAGCATTGAAAATTGATCCAAATTTCAAGGAAGCACAGGATAATCTTGTTGTAGCCAAAGCCAGAAAAATACTTAAAGAGCCTGAAAATGACGGGAAGCAGGGGATAGGGGACATGTATGATATGCAGCCAGATGAGGTTGTATATGACAACACTGAGGGTAAAGGTGAAGATGATGAGCGAAGTGCTCAAAAAGATATTGAGTCTGGTAATCCTAACTGGCTTGATAGGTTGCAAACGGGACCAAAAGATTTCTTGAAAAATAAATTCAGATATCAGTATGAGATGCAGGAGGATACTAATGCGTAATAATACTGCTGTAAAGCTATTAGTTCTTTTTTTATCTCTGTCCATTGCTCTTTTTGCCATAGAGGGAAAGAGTAAAGTATATATAAAATCCAACGATACGATCTATACTTCGCAAAAAGTCACTGTTTCTATAGAACTGCTCACAGATGCTTTCAGTATTACCGATGCAAAGATCACTTTTCCCGCTTCTCAAAAGTATATAGTACAGGCACCTCAGAGTGCTTCATATTTGGGTACGGAAGAGATCAATGGTTCGGCTTGGCAAATGGTACATTATGAGTATGAAGTCTATGCATTACAAGCAGGAAAAATTGAGATACCTTCTGTCTCTGTCTCCTTTACTGCTTCTATGGGATACGGACAGCCTAAAAAAGAGTTTATATTGAAAAGTGATGGCTTGTATTTTGATGTAAAAGCGCCTAAAGGGGTGCAGAAAGATCAATTTGTACTTGTGACAGATAATTACACTTTAGTCTCTGAGATAAAACCTGAGAAAAAACAGCTTATTATAGGGGATGCGATAGAGCTAAGCGTTACACAAAAGGCACATGCTGTGCCAGATATTTTGTTAAGACCTTTAGAGTATACATCCAATACTTTTTTGCGTGTGTATTCAAAGGAACCAGAGCTCAAAAGTGAACTCAAGGGAAAGTATGATGTCTCTAGAGTAGATAGATTTACTTTTGTTGCAAGTGGAGAGGGGAATGTAACTATACCTGCTCAAGAGACTGTATGGTGGAATAGTGTGACCCAAAAGGTACAAGTTGAAATGATACCTGAGATCTCTTTTGAGATCTTACCAGATCCACAAATAGCCATAGATGCAAAAAAAGCAGAACAAAAGCAGCGTTTGCTTTATGTTTCGGTTATACTGATCGTACTTTTGATCTTTTACGCAATGTTTTCTTCTAAAATAAGAGGCTATTTAAAAGAACGTAAAAGAATGTATGAGTTGAGTGAAGAGGGAAAATTCTCTGTATTACTTGTGTGTATTGAAGGAAATGACACAAGGGGTATCTATAAACATCTTTATGATTGGCTTATGTCTATTGCTCCTTCACTTGCAAGAGGTGGATTTAAGTCTATAGAGCAAGTGCAGCCTTCATTTACGGAGTCACTGCGTGAATTGGAAGCACTCTTATCCGATACAGGACAGATATTTGACAAAACAGCATTTAAACAGGAAGTGGAAAAGCTCAGGGAAGCACTTTTAACAGAACAGAAACAGACTCTAAGTGCTTTAGCAAAGTTTATAAATCCTCAATAAGCTAAGAATGAGATTGTATACTAGGATAAGAAAAAATAAAGAAGACAAAATGAAAAAAATATCTTTAGGACTTATGCTGATAGCCGGAATGCTTTTGAGTTTGAATGCAGATGTCAGTATGATTGCACCTGAAACACCAGAACACCCAATAGTCAAACCACCCATAGATCCTGAAAGGCCCATAAGACCCAAACCGATCGTCAGACCGGTTTTATACGGGAATCATCATCATACCTATGTGACCACAACCGACTCCAATTGTGATCAATATATTGAGATCATCAAAGAAAAAGATGCAAAAATTGAAGCGTTGATACAAGAGAACACAAGATTGAAAGAAGAAGCACAAGCCGGTTTACAGCAACGTCTCAAAGAAGATTATGATAGAGAGATGCAAAAATTTGAAGAGAGAAGAAAGTAGAATAATTTATATCATCTAAATCATTGAAAATGAAAACCTTATAAGATATATTTTTTATAAGGTTTCTGATAATCATCCATCACGCGTGCTATGTAGATATATCTATATCAGGTCTGTTTGCTTTTTCTACATGATGCAGTGTAAGTGCCGGATATGCAAACTCCAGGTTGTTCTTTTTAAGTATTTCTGCTATTTTGAACATGACATCTTCCTTGACCTCAAGCCATTCATTCCACACAACAGAGCGACTGAAACAGTAGACAAGTATATTGATACTTGATTCAGCAAACTCATCCATATAGACCAGAGAAGTACGTTTTACCCCTTTAAAATCATCCATAGAAACGAGTTTCGCTTGACGATATGAATGTTGATAGTTCGTATGCTCGTTTGCAATTCCTGGATGTTCTTTGAGCATCGCTCTGATATCATCAATGGCCTGACGTATATCATCAAAATTTGACTCATAAGTGACCCCGACATTCATTTTGATACGCCGTCCAATACTTCGTCTACTCCAATTTTTAACGCCTTTATTTGCCAGTTCGAAGTTAGGAATAGAGATAAGAGCATTGTCAAAGGTACGTATGGTGGAAGCCCGTAAACCTATTTCGACCACGGTACCATTAACATCATTGGTTTCAATCCAATCACCTTGTTCAAAAACATCACCTAATAAGATGGAAACTGAACCGAAGATATTGGCAATACTGTCTTTTGCAGCAAATGCGACAGCTGCACCTGCAATACCCAGACCAGAAAGCAATGCAGTAAGATTTACACCAAGAATTTTTAAAATAGCGATAGCTGCCATAAGAATAATCACACTGTTACTCACTTTAATGGAAAGGTTGATAACCTCATTTCTAAGTACCATACTACTTTTGAGACTTTCCATTTTTATGTAGGCAATGGTATTTGTAATCCGATAAAGTGCTATAGCGACAAGAACAACATAAGCTATAGAAAAAAGTTTGCTCATATTAATACTGGTGATGTCAAGACCCATATAAACTATAAGTATTAAATGAATGACCAACAATGAAGTGATCATTTTAAATATTTTTGTAATATGAGTATGGATATACGCTATATCTTCTTCTTCGAATTTATAATATTTTAAAGTACGATCTATAATAAATCGTAGAACAATATTAGATACTATTATGATGATAATCAGTGCGATCACAAAAAGAATACTGGCTATATTTAAATTATAGGGAGAGAGATAAGTATTAATTTTTTTCCCATGATCAGATGTATTTATTTTCTTTAAAAAAGTAAAAAAATGAGATTTTGAAAGACGACCTGTTCGATAAATATAAGCGCTGTTTGCTACAAGTTCTGCACTGAAGGTATTAGCAACATTTTCTAGATAATCAAGATCTTTAAGCGCTTTGTTCAGAGACTTGATAATAGGATTTGATTTATCTTGATCATCAGAAATATATTTATTTTCATCTAAAGGAGTAAATTTTGAAAAATATTTCACAAGGGTTTCATTGATCTTATCTTTGAAAAATGATTTGGACTCACTTTCTGTCAGTAGCATTACTTCATGAAATGCCTCTCTGATACCATTTCGAAGATTATATGATTTAATGAGAACTTCATCGCGCATCACAGCATTGGTATAACCTCTATACTTATTACTGTTTAAACGAAGTTTTAGTTTGTTGATTTCACGTTTGTATGGACTGCTTTGCTGGAGATATTCTTCTTTATTGGCAGCATATTCTAAGAGAAACTTTTGATATCTGGCATCTTGTGTGTCTTTAATCTCAATTTTTTTTTCTAGAGATAGGTTTTGATCAAGTAATTGACTCTCAATTTTAACCTGTTCATTGATGAAGTCGTCTAAAACATCATTTGAGAAAAGAAATGAAGTAGACAAGAAAATGAGAAGAAATATAATTTTTTTCAAGAATAACCTTTTTAATAGCGGCCTCTAGGGATTTAGAGGATGCTATAATAATTTATTGTAAATAGTGTTCAACAATGATATTAAGTTTAGACATGTTTACCTTTTTCGGAAAATCAGGCGCTACATAGCACCAAGCATCTCTTTGATCGTATAATTTATACGTTTTCTTCTTTCCTCTAGAGGCAGGTTTTTTACATCTCCTTCAGCCGATGAAAGATAGATGATCTCTCCAGTATTCGCATCTATAAGTGCAAGCAATATCCCTGCAGTAGGTGCATTTTCAATTGTTGTCTTCCCTTTTTTATCTACCTTCTCTTTGATGGCATCCATATCCGCAGCTGCCATATAGGCAACATAGAAATCAGGATTTTTTGCTACAGGGACTTTACCTTTTTTAGCTAGTTCTGTATTCACTGTTTGTTGTAATTCTACATTCACATCCATAGTCTCAGAAAGTGCAGTATTCTTTTCAAAGCCACTTTCATCCAGGATCTGGTATGTTTTGTATCCTTCTAAATTGGCTTTTTCAGATTTTAAAGCAACGACTTCGATATCATCGGTTTTTACACAACCTGAAGTAAATCCTGCGATCAAGAGACCCATTAACATATTTTTTAGTAATTTTGACATTATATTTCCTTGTGATTATTAGCATAGTATTGCTTTCTTAATTATATTGATAATTCTTAGAATATCGTCTTAATTGATTTAAAATCAAAGTGAGACTACAACTTATCCGATCATGATGCTTTCTAGATGTGATTTGTTAAGGTATGTCAGGTGTAATGATGTTTTTATCTAAGGTTGCATATTCACGTCCCACCCTTGCAATACTGGAAAATGACAAAGTGATCTTCTCTTCATCGGATATGATCTCATTGTTAAGATAGAGATGTTTTATCTCCACGATGACAGGAATCGTTTTACTTCCTTTGAGTTCTACTTCTTGAAGGTATTCGCAGAAGAATGCTACATTTATGCCTTCAGGCATAGGTGGAAAGTTTTCAATACACTTTTGTGTAGGGATGTTAAATACCTCAAGTTCACTTTGTGAAGCATCTAATCCTTTAGAACTAAAATGCATTTTTTCAAAATGTTCTTCATCTACGATACAGACCACACATTTTTTACTTTCTCTGAGATTTCTGAGCGTATCTTTAGGTGTACCATCTGTACGGTGACCTATAGAAACCATGAGTGTAGCAGGTTGTGAGGAGAGTGGCGTAAAGTACGAAAAAGGTGCAATGTTCAGCACTTCACCCTCTGTAACTATCCATGCGATAGGACGAGGGATCACACTGTTGGCCATCAGATTGTAACGTTCAGATGGTGTTTTTTCTTCAAAATCTATTAACATTATTTTACCGTATAAACTCGACCACTTCATCGTAAGGAAGCCTTAACTGTGTAGGTTGCTCATTGATCCTGTAGCCAAACGGTACGACAACAGCCAACTGATACTTACTTTTATCCAGACCCAATACCTCTTCTACACTCTCTTTTTCAAATCCTTCGATAGGACAGGAATCGATACCTATAAAAGCAGCTGCAGTCATCATATTACCTAATGCAATGTAGCTTTGTTTGGCTGTCCATGAATAGATGTTTTCGTCAGAGCTTAGTGTTTTAGCTAAGTGTTTTGCATAGATATCCATATAAAAGTCAAGACTCTCCTGGGGCATGTCACGTCTTGAAAACCTCTTTTTAGGCATCCCGCTCTCCACTTTGGCATTTTCAATACCTGCAAGTACAATGACCAGGTGAGAACAAGAGGTAACTTGAACCTGATCCCAGCAAAAAGGTCTCAGTTTTGCTTTTAACGCTTCATTGGTGATCACTAAAAACTTCCATGCTTCCATACCAAAAGAAGAGGGTGACTTTCTTCCTGCCTCTAAGATATAATGCATCTCATCGTCACTTATTTTTTTATTTTCATCAAATATTTTGCAGGCATGTCTAAAATCCATAGCTTTCGTAAAATCATTTTCCATTGTTTATCCTTTTTGTTATGTAGTTATTTAGGTTAGCCTATATGTTATATTATGTCAAGAGTTATCTTGAAAAAATAAATAGTATTCTAATGTAAATTATTCTATTATAAATAAAAATATGGAGAGAATATGAGATATGTATTGATATTTATGCTAATAGGTTCATTTTTACAGGCAGAAAGTTTTACTTTGACAAGTGATACGCTCAAAGGACAGATGAGTAAAGCCCAGGAATTTGATGGTTTTGGATGTAATGGTGAAAATATCTCACCAGAACTTCATTGGACTCATGCACCAAAAGGTACAAAAAGTTTTGCTATCACAGTATATGATCCTGATGCACCAACTGGTAGTGGATGGTGGCATTGGTTGATTGTGAATATTCCTGCTGAAACAGATAAAATTATTGCCGATGCTTCAGGGAAAAAGGGGCTACCAAAAGGTGCTCTGGAAACAACAACTGATTATGGTCATGCCGGCTTTGGTGGTGCATGTCCTCCCCAAGGAGACAAAGCACATCGTTATGTATTTACGGTACATGCATTGGATGTTGAGAGTTTACCTGTAAAGGCAGAGACTAAGAGTGCAGTGGTAGGCTTTATGATAAATAAACACACTATCCAGAAAGCTTCGGTGATCTCTTATTATAAAAGAGATTAACTGTTTATGGTTTCCTCTTCTATCCACTCGAGATAGAGTGAATTTGCACCTGTGATAGGTACCATGATGATCTCCGGTATATCATAGGTATGCAGATGCTCAATTGCTTTTTGAATCTTTTGAAAGAGTGACCTTTTGGTTTTCATCTGAAGGTGTATCTCTTTAGACTTTATAATTTTTCCTTGCCAATGATAAGCACTTTCTATGACGGTTGATTGTACACAGGCGATGAGTTTTTTCTCCAGTAGTAATTGTGTGATTGCATCGGCATTTTCTTTGGTATCAGTAGTAGTATTGATGAGACAGTAATCAGAGGCTTCCATTTTCCACCTTTTCTAAAAAATCTTCTACACACAATGCAACCATATTATACACATGTTCAAATCCTTCAAAGCCATCAAAAAAGTATGGATCAGGAACATCTTCTCCCCTAAAGTCTCCAAAATCACCTAAAAGATGGACATTGTTAAATCCAAAAGCTTCCATATCTTCTTTATTTTGTCTGTCCATCGCTACAACATATCTAAATGTAGTGATGTCATCTTCTGTGATAACACGTGAGTGCTGTTTACTGATGTCGATATCATATTGTCTAGCGACTTTAATGGAATGATCGCAAGGTGCTTCACCTACATGCCATGAACTGGTACCCGCCGAGTCTATGAAAAGTTCAAGATTTTTCGTGTTGACTATATGCTGTGCTACACCATGAGCTAAGGGACTGCGACAAATGTTCCCTAGGCATACGAATAAAATACGATTCATAATTTTCCTTTTATATCTATAGTGTACAATAGCAAAAAAACGAGGATACTTTGATGAAACGAGCACTAACATTAGTATTTATCATGACTTTTATGTTAACTGCCAAAGATTATACGAAAAATCCAAAGACTGTCTCTTTAATGAATGAATTGGTCCAAAAATATGACTTTAAAAGAGATGAACTTGAGAAACTTTTTTCCAATGTAAGTGTCCAAAACTCTGCCTTACGTGCATTTCGTCCTAGAGTAAAGAAAAAAAGAACACCTGAGCAGATCGCTGCACTGAAAAAACGTTATCCCAAAAATGGTGCATGGGATCGTTATTCAAAATCTAAAATAAGTGATTCACGTGTACAAAAAGGTGTAGATTTTATTAGACGGCATCGCAAAACATTTGAAAAAGTGGAAAAAAAGTACGGGGTACCTAAGGAGTACATCGCAGCCATTATAGGTGTAGAGAGCGCGTATGGTAAGAATGTAGGGAAATATCCGGTATTTGACACTTTGAGTACCTTGGCTTTTGAAAAGAACAGAAGAAACACGTTTTTTCAAAAAGAGTTGATGAAATTCATGCATCTTTCTCAAACAGAAAAATTCAATCCAAAAAATGTGTATGGATCTTATGCAGGTGCCATCGGTTTAGGTCAATTTATGCCTAGCAACTATGAAGCGTATGGCGTTGATTTTAATGGTGATGGGAGAATTACACTTCAGAGACCTGAAGATGCTATCGCTAGTGTTGCAAACTATTTGAGGCAAAATGGTTGGCGGAAGGGTGAGCCTGTTGCAACTAGAGTAGGGTACGAAGGGATGCGATTTAAAGCATATGAAACCGGATATAGAAAAACCTATGATCGTGCCAAACTTAAAGGCATAAGCCCAAAAAAGAAGTGGGACTATCATGATAAAGTACGTCTTATCAAACTGAACAGAGAAAAGTATGATGAACTTTGGTATGGTGCAAAAAACTTTTTTGTGATCACCCGTTATAATCATAGTGCCTATTATGCCATGTCAGTGCATCAATTGGCGACAAAGATCGCAGCTAAGATGAAAGAGGAATAAGTATGAAGATCAATGTAATTATCATCGATAAAAAAGGGAAAGATAATTTATATGCTGGATTAATAGAACATTATAAAAAGATAGCAAAACCTTTTGCAAAAGTAGAAGTCATTGAAGTTTTTGATAAAGAGATAGCCAAAGCACAGGATATTTCACCAGAAGCTGCTCAAAAATCCTATACAAAAGCATTGGAGAAGTATATGGAATCTAGCATTAACATAGCATTGGATCCCTCTTCTAAAGAAGTAGATAGTCATGAATTTGCGAATTTGCTTAAGGATAGCGTTCAGGTAAATCTCTTTATTGGCGGTGCATACGGCTTTGAGAGAGATTTTTTGACCAAATGTAATAAAGCAATATCATTTGGTAAAATAACGCTTTCACATAAACTTGTGAAAGTTGTTTTGATGGAACAGATCTTTAGAGGTTTGACCATTAATAATAATCATCCATATCATAAATAGGACAACCTTGATGTTAACAGAAGAAGAATTAGAAACGTTTCAAAATAATTTATTAGATAGAAGAGTACAAATAGAAAAAAACCTTAGAGGTACGGCTCTCGAATTAGAAGGAATGAGAGATCTTGAATTGAATGATGAAGGTGATTATGCTGCTGCATCTGCAGAAACTATTGTAGATAGCGCTATTTTAGTACAACAGCGTAAAGAATTAAACGAAATTGAACTTGCTTTAGATAAAATAAAAGGAGGAGCTTTCGGTATATGCGAAATGTGTGAAGAACCTATAGGCAGAGCACGTCTAGAAGTGAAAAATTTTGCACGTTTTTGTATTACTTGCCGTGAGATCACGGAAAAAGAAACAAAATAGATTTCTATTTTCAAGCAACACGTAACATAAACTCTCTGCTTAAGGTACGCCTAATTGCTTAGGAGCTTATGTATAGTTGTTGCTCACATCATAAGGGGATAAAATGAGACTTGCTCTGTATATTTTTGCTACTTTGGCGCTAATGGGAATTGTTGCTGCATTCACCTATACGATCAATCCAGATTCTTATTCATTAGAATTAATGGGAATTAATTTTAATTTTCCTATAGCCGCTTGGGTTGTTGTACCTATGATACTTTTATTCATTTTTACATTGATACATATGTTTTTTTATGGTTTGAAAAATTACTTTATACTCAAAAAATGGCAAAAAGATACAAACACACTGGAAGATGCACTTTACTGGTCATTAGTAAATGAGCCAAAGCAACAAAAGTATGGTATAGATGCTTTAGGAAGTTCTGCATTACTTTTAGGAAAAGCAACTCTCAATGTTTCTGATAATGTGGAAGGATTAACACCAAGACTTTCACGTGTTGTGCATCTTATTGAGAAGATCAAAAAGGGTGAATATGTTGACTTCAAAGAAGAAAAAATGACTAAGGTCTTTAATGTAGGTAACCCGATCCTAATACAAAACAGATTGAACCGTTTAGAGTCTGATGAAAAGTTCATTGAAGATGTTATGAAAGCTACTTCAGAATATTCACCTGCAGTACAGGCGGAAGCACTTGAGATCTTTGCACGTAAAGTAGATTTTGTAAAGGCACGTAAATATGCAAAAGTTTTTGATACCAAAAACTTTTTTGTGATGCTTAAAAGAGTGAGTGCAGAAGATAGTCTTGAACTTACTCCTGAAATACTGACAGATTTTGTACATGCACTTAATATGGGGTGTCAAGACTTTATCAAAATCGCTTCAGTAACTAAAAAGTATTTTAATCCAGAAGAGAACCTAATACTGTTCAGAAGTTTTCAAATTGAAAACCCTAAGGCACAAAATGCCTATCTTTATCTTCTATTTGAATATGAGTTATTGGAACAAGTGGCACTTTATCTGGCTGAACAAGAAGAAGATGAATTTATTAAGTTTAGAGCACTATATACACTTAAAAAAGAACATGACAATAAATATACACTAAAAGATATTATAGATATAAATTCTATTTGTAATGAAACTAGACTTTAGTAATACCCTTTATGCTTTAGCCCCTCTTGCGGGCTTTACAGACCTCCCTTTTCGTTCCGTTGTTAAGAAGTTTGGTGTTGACCTGACTGTTTCAGAGATGATAAGCTCGAATGCATTGGTTCATAACTCCAAGAAAACTTACCGTATGCTAGAAAAGAGCCCTATAGAAGACCCATACTCCATCCAAATAGCAGGTTCTGACCTGGATGTTATTAAACGTGCAGTTGAGATCCTCAATGAAAGAGATGATATAACCGCTATAGATCTAAATTGTGGCTGTCCTGCACCCAAAGTGGTGAACAACCTCCAGGGTTCATCTCTGCTTACAGATCTACCTCAAATGGCTAAGGTTATAGAAACGATTAAAAAATACTCCAACAAAGAATATACTTCAGTGAAGTTTCGTTTAGGCTTTAACGAAAAAAATCATGAAGAGATAGCACGTATATGCCAAGGATCTGGAGCAGACTATATCGCTGTACATGGAAGAACAAGAGCAGGTAGATACAAAGCGGCTGTAGATTATGATGCAATAGCACAGGTAAAGCAAGCTGTGTCTATACGAGTCCTTGCTAACGGGGATATAGACTCTCCTGCAAAAGCGAAATGGGTACTGGAACACACAGGTGCAGACGGCGTAATGATAGGACGTGCAGCAGTAGGAAAGCCATGGATATTTAAACAGATCAAAGAGGGTATGGAAGAACCAACCTCGGAACTTATCAAAGAAGTTGTTTTAGAACATTTTGATCAAATGATAAAACATTATGACAAGTATGGTGCGATCGTCTTTAGAAAAAACCTTCATTCCTACTCTAAAGCTGGTTATCAAGGGGCTTCTACATTTAGAAATGATGTAAATCGAATAGAAGATCCAAAAGAAATGAGAGCAAGAGTAGAAGCATTTTTCTCTCAGCCTCTTTTGTATGAAGTTTGATACATATTAAATCTCTTAGAGATCAATTAAACGATTCTCTTTTTATCTCAGTTCATGAATATAAAAATTAACCAGATTTACGAGAGTGCTCTACAAGCATAGAGAGTATAAAGCTGGTAGCAACAAAGCCCAAAAAGAGGAAAAACCCGACTTGTAGATCCGTACCGTTGGTGGTAATGACATTTATAGGTGCACTCTCTTCAACCAGTCTTTCCAATTCATTGTCTACCACACCGTCAAGACCTAAATAAGACATAAAGATAGAAACAACCATCACATCGGCCATAGACCATTTTGTAGATTTCAGAGCGAAGAAACGCACAACGGCATTGTTGCCAATGAAACTTCTGCTATAGAAGTAGAGATACGTGGAGATAAGTTTTAATGTAGGGAATATCACACTGAACATCACCAGTAAAATACCTACAAATATCATCTTTATCTCATCCTCTTTTAATAATAATTCTATCAGGTCTGAGATACTTTTACTTTGGTAAAAAAGGATCTGATTGCTAAAAGTGAGAGGCTTGTCGAGTATCGTAAAGTAGAGTTTGGTGATCTTAGCTTCTATATCGAGCATAGGAAGCAGAAGGCCAGGAATCAATAACGCAACACTTGTCGCAGAAAGTATGAACAGAGAAATAGATCTCAGTACAGTGCCTTGAAGTATGATAAGTATAATAAGAACTAAAGCCATAGATAAAATAGTGATGGTATAGTTATCCATCTCTTGCACTTTTTGTTTACGCTGTTCGTTTAAAAGCCTACTGCATGTTTCAAAATTATCACAGTTGTAGCGCTCTAAGATATTATTATATTTACTCATGTCTACAATAGCCAAATTACTTTGCATAAGTTGATGTAGCTTATCTTTCAAAACAGCTTTGAGAACCTTTTGGTTAGCGGGTTTTTCCAGCTCATTTAGAACAGCCTCAGTAAATTGAGGAACCTTGTTCCTTAGAGATCTGATATCAACAAGCTCATCAGTGATTTTTTGTTTGGTATCACCAAAGATACTCTTAAAGAAGCCTCTTTTCTTGTTGTCTTTCCGGACTTTTTTATCTGCTTCTACGATGAGTGTATCTACGATGGTTTCTACATATTGTTTGATCTCTGCACGACTGGTTTCAGTAAAATTAAATTCATCGATCTTTTGATTTACGACGTCAGTGATCTTTTCTGTCCAAATATTAGAGTTAAAGAGACCATATTGAACACCGTGCAGTTCTGCATAATCAACTTTTATTGCTTTTGCTTTATTACCTGTTTCCACAAGATGTATCACAGAGTAAATGATCGAGGAGAGTAAGAGAATACTCAACATCATCATCCAGTATGAAAATAGTTTTTTAATGTTTTGTGTAATAAATGCCATTCCCTATAGTCCCTAAGTAAATTTTTATAATTTTTCATTTATATACTATGAGTATAGCTAAATTAGTGTAAACATTAAGAAAAATGTTATAATTCCAACTTAATTTTTGGAGTAGTGGAAATGATCATAGAACTTATACTGGTTGGTGTCTTTATCGGTACGATGTCCGGCTTTTTTGGTATCGGTGGCGGTATGATCCTTGTACCTATACTTTTGGTGCTTGGTTTTGATACTAAAGATGCCATCGGTATTTCCATTATTCAAATGGTATTTAGTTCTATTTATGGTTCATATCTGAACTTCAGAAAAGGCTCTCTCATCATCGGTGAAGGGATATTTGTAGGCTTTGGAGGCTTTGTGGGTGGATATATCGGTGGGTATGTCACACAGTATATCTCAGATATAGTACTGCAGTTTCTCTTTTTAGGTTTATTGGTATTTGCGCTGTTTAGACTTTTTTTCTCTAAACATCATGAGGATGACGGAAAAACCAAAACACTGAACAAAACATTGCTTTTTGTCATAGGCCTGGGAATCGGGATCTTCTCTATCACTCTTGGTATCGGGGGGTCTATTATACTCACTCCGCTTTTGGTGGGATTATTGCATTATCCTATAAAAAAAGCGGTGAGTGCAGGGCTCTTCTTTGTGGTCTTCTCATCAGTAGCTGGGATGATAAGCCGGCTCAGTACCGGGACGATAGACTTTAGCAATGGTTTGGTGGTGGCTTTAGCTTCACTGGTTGGAGTGGCATTGGGTATTTGGCTCAAAGACCATGTCACTTCCAAAAATCATAAGATGGCACTATTAGCACTGTATATGTTTACTTTGCTTATTTTGATAAAAAAAATGTGGTTTTAAATTAGATAGGATAAAAGAATGAAAAAAGATATGATACACGTTTACGGGGCAAGAGAAAATAACTTAAAAAATATAAATATAAGTATCCCCAAAAATAAATTGGTAGTAGTGACTGGTATTTCAGGATCAGGTAAATCTACTTTAGCCTTCTCAACACTGTATGCAGAAGGGCAAAGACGCTATATTGAGTCACTCTCTTCTTATGCTAGGCAGTTCCTTGGACGTGTAGGTAAGCCAGATGTCGATAAGATAGAGGGATTGACACCTGCGATCGCTATAGATCAGAAAACGACTTCTAAGAATCCTCGTTCTACTGTAGGAACGATCACTGAGATATATGATTATCTTAGACTGCTTTTCTCTCGTGTAGGGGAACAGCATTGTCATGAGTGTGGAAAGCCAATTTCTTCTATGTCTGCTTCAGATATCATCGAAGAGGTACTTAAATTGCCTGATGGTGCAAAACTTGTCATTATGGCACCATTGGTCAAAGAGAAAAAAGGTAGTTTCGCTGACATGCTGGAGTCTCTTCGTCATAAGGGGTATATCCGTGCGATGATAGATGGTGTGATGGTACGTCTTGATGATGAGATAGAACTTTCTAAAACGAAAAAACATACGATTAAAGTAGTGGTTGACAGAGTAGTGGTTAAAGAGGAGAGTCGTGACCGTATAGGCCAGGATGTTGAAAAAGCACTGAAAGAGAGCTACGGTGAAATGGAGATAGAAGTACTTAACTTCGAAGAGATGGATCTTGATAGACAGCATATCCATTATTCCGAACATTTGGCCTGTTTTGACTGCAAGCTTAGCTTTGAACCTTTAGAGCCTGTCAGCTTCTCCTTTAACTCACCTAAGGGTGCATGTCCTACCTGTGATGGACTTGGGATTCGTTACGCTATAGATTTAAAGAAAGTGATAGACTCTGAGCTTTGCATCGATAAGGGTGCAGTTAAGATCATGTATGGTTTCAATAAGAGTTATTACACCAAGTTTCTTAATGCTTTTTGTGAGCAAAATGATATAGATATCAAAACTCCTTATGGCGAACTCGAATCACATCAACAAAAAGCCATACTCTACGGTAATGGTACTACCATAGATTTCCTCTGGAAACGTCATAAACTCAAACGTGAGTGGCCGGGCGTCGTCAAGTTTGCACATGATATGTTCAAAGAGGAAAAAGACCTTTCTGAATATATGACTGAAAAGGTGTGTGACAAGTGTGATGGACACCGTCTCAGACCACGCTCTTTGGCAGTAAAAATAGAAGGTAAAAATATCGCTGATATCATCGATATGCCTATAGAGAAATCGTATGCTTATTTTTCAGATAAAGAGAGTTTTTCTCATTTAACTGAACAGCAAAAGATGATAGCTGAATCAATACTGAAAGAACTCTATGAAAGACTATACTTCTTACATGATGTAGGGCTAGGGTACATCACTCTGAGTCGTGATGCAAGAAGTATTTCAGGAGGGGAAGCACAGCGTATACGTATCGCTTCTCAAATAGGTTCAGGACTTACAGGTGTAATGTATGTACTGGATGAACCAAGTATAGGACTCCATGAACGTGATACCATGAAGCTGATACGTACGCTCAACTCTTTACGTGAAAAAGGAAACTCGGTCATCGTTGTGGAACATGACAAAGAGACCATTTTGGCTGCAGATTACATCATAGATATTGGTCCCGGAGCAGGGGAGTTTGGTGGTGAAGTGGTTTTTGCCGGAGATGCGAAAAAACTTGAAAAAGCCAAGACACTGACGGCTGATTATATGTATGGTAAAAAGGAGATCTCCTACTCTCATGACAACCTTCAAAAAGAGTGGATAGAGATCAAGAATGTTACACTGAATAACATCGAAAAGCTAGATGCGAAGATCCCTTTGCAAAATTTTGTATGTATTACCGGTGTAAGTGGTAGTGGAAAAAGTTCACTCATCCTTCAGACCTTACTTCCTGTGGCAAGAGAACTGCTGAACCATGCTAAAAAGGTCAATAAAGTCGATGGTGTTGAGATCACTGGACTTGAGAAGCTCGATAAGGTCATCTACCTTGATCAAAGTCCTATAGGGAGGACACCACGTTCCAACCCTGCCACCTATACAGGAATCATGGATGAAATACGTAAACTCTTCGCACAAACCAAGGAGGCAGAACTCCGCGGCTATAAGATAGGACGTTTTTCATTTAATGTGAAAGGTGGGCGTTGTGAGAAGTGTCAAGGAGATGGACAGATAAAGATAGAAATGCACTTTTTACCGGATGTCTTGGTCTCTTGTGATGCCTGTGACGGTACACGATACAATGCACAAACGAGGGAAGTGTTATACAAAGGAAAGTCGATCTCAGATGTCCTTGGTATGAGTGTAGGTGAGGCATTGGCATTTTTCAAAGCGATTCCTGCCATAGCGATCAAGCTCAAAACATTGACTGATGTAGGGCTTGACTATATTACTTTAGGACAGAATGCTACCACACTTTCAGGTGGAGAGGCTCAGCGTATTAAGCTGAGTAAAGAATTGAGCCGTAAAGATACGGGTCAAACACTTTATATCTTGGATGAACCCACTACAGGGCTTCATTTTGCCGATGTTGACAGACTTACAGGTGTGTTGCACCACTTGGTAGAATTGGGTAATTCCGTCGTTGTGATCGAACATAATCTCGACATGGTCAAAAATGCAGACTATATTATAGACATGGGACCAGAGGGTGGAAATAAAGGTGGACTGATCATTGCTACAGGATCACCTGAGAAATTGGCTTCAGAATATAAAATGACAGGGTCTTATACAGGTGAGTATTTGTCTAAAGAGTTAGAGTAAAGGTGTTCTTAGAATTATAAGGATGAAGACTACGGTCTTCTAAATTGCTTTTTGATAGTTGATTTTCGACTTTCATTTGCAAAACCGATCGCCATTTTCATGATCCACATCAGAGTAAGTGCAGCTATAATCTCATATCCTATGGCCCAGGTCAACATAAAAGCTTGTTCTTCATTAAGAGATAAAAAGAGATCTATACTTCCCTCTGCAACATAAAAGAAAAGAAAAAGTAAACCGGCGATATAAGGAAGTGTAATAAAGTATATCGCGAGGAATATTTTTTCATAACCTTCAGGGAAAAAGAGAGGTGTTTCAGCAAGATCAACGTTTTGTTTACTAAACTTTTTCGGTTGTCTTAACCTGTTACCCTGTGTTCTGTGTATGTGTATGCTACCATTAGATTCCATTAAGCACTCTCCCTATTTTTTATCATCTCAAACAAGTCTTGAGCGTTAATGTGAGTAACCC
>NZ_JBATIY010000173.1:0-4730 GCF_049668085.1 Sulfurovum sp.
ACCCTGAGTTAGGTCTATGTGCATTTTTTGTCTTATTGTTAAATTGTTTTGATGGTACTTTATAGGGGCTTTGGTTTGGCTAAAGAAGTCAAGATCAAGACACTTTTGATATACTGCTCCCACTAAAGTAAAGGTAAAAATAGATGAATGAAACGGTTATGGAGAAAATAGCTATCTGCAAAGCCGAACGGATGCCATACCTCGACCTTAGCTATCTAGGACTGTCAGAGATCCCCACTGAAGTCGGCTCATTGGTTTGGCTAGAACGTCTTTCTCTTTCGGGAAATCACATCTCAGATCTATCTGCTTTAGCATCACTCACAAAGATACACAAACTCTCACTTTCCCACAATCAGATATCTGACCTTTCGGCCTTGTCATCATATAAAAGACTAAAGTTTCTTTTCATACAAGATAATGCTATCTCTGATATCACCGTATTAAGTCATATACCCTCACTTAAAAAAATTGTTGCGCATCATAATCATATACAAGATACTGGAAGTCTTAGTTTGTTGCCTAACCTTGTGTACTTGGATGTAGGCCATAATCCCATTCAAAATCTACAAACATTAAAGAAGTTAGCCACACTCCACGTACTTAAAGTCTGATGTCATTTCTGTAGTAAAAACTTTAGACTTTTTCCTAGACTGTGTTATAGAAATGTAATACATTTTCATTATTATTCTATTATACATGAACAAAAGGAAAAGTAATGCAAGGTAAAACAGCAAGGATACTAGGAAAAATGATCCCGCTTTCACTTATTACTGCAAGTATCATCTATGCTGCTTGGTTACTGAACATTAGTGATACATCAATTCAAATCACATACAGTAACATGAGCACTATAGAGTTAGAAGAAGAAGTAGAGAGACTAAGCCTAAATGGAGATGTCCCTTTTCCAATGGGTATGGAACTTATAAAAAGATGGACGAACAATAACGTCACTATAGCAAGTTACTAGCTGACCGCATCGCAGCAGTAATCGCACCTTCCAAATATCCACCTTCCCTAAAAGCACTCTCTGTACCTGAAAATATCAGTTTCCCATCAAAATGTGTCACATCAAAACCATAAGAAGGATGTTCGCGTAGAGGCATAGCATCAAGTGCTGTTGAAGTATAAGTCTCTTTTTTCCAGTCTACAAAATAGATCTTTGAAGGGTTGGCAGCATTTTGTCCATGAAGTTGTATAAGTTGTTGGATGACAGCCTCTTCCAAATTATCATACTTTGCATAACTGTGAAGAAAACCAAAGAGTGCTGCTTTGTCTGTGGTACAGGCATCATGTATCTCACCCAATGGGCCAACATGAGAAACACCAAAACCGCTTAAGCCCTCTTCTCTCCAAAATGCATGAGGGTACTCTATGACACACTTGGCAGAGTATCCCATCCATGTCGGTGTATTCTGCAGTTGTGTATGAAGTGCTTCAGGGAGTCCAGGCACATACGCTATACTTTCTACTGCCAAACGTGGAGGCAGTGTTGAGATCACCTTATCAACCTCATATGTTTTTGCTGTCGTTTTGACGACTATCATTTCATTTGTTTGTGTTAAAGAGAGAACCTTTTCATTAAGATTGGCAGACTTTTTAAGTCGTTTTTCTAAAGCATCGACCAATTGACTGATGCCACCTTTAATACGGTAAGAAGGTGCAGTTGATGGAGTGAATCGTTGTACACCATCTGGGGCATCATAAAGGGCAAGTCCCTCTGTGTATTGTGAAAAAACCTCTAACTCTAATCTCTCTATGAGCTGTAAGATGTTTTTTTGATGAGGCCAAACCCATGATGGACCCATATCATGTCCATCCATACCCATGATCCGTCCACCTGTGCGATCACGTGCTTCTACGACAGTCACATCATAACTGTCTTGAAGTAAAACAGCACTATAAAGCCCACTAAGCCCAGCACCTATAATCAGTAATTTCTTGTTTTTCATGCCGTCATTGTAACCAATCATCATATGAGTAAGATAAAACACAAATTAAGAGACTTTATTTTCTATCCATTTCTCTTTTATGGTTCTCTAAAGTTTCCAAAATAAGTTATAATATTAAAAAGGAGACAAGATGAAACAACTGAAAGTATGGGGTGTAGTTTTTACGCTCATTTTAGCTACAAGTACTGTGCATGCAGAAACAAAGCGTTACGAAGTCAAGTCCGGTATCATTGAATATACTGTGAGCGGTGGTGGAAACATGATGGGAATACAAACGAAAATTGATGGAAAAAGCAAAGCACTTTTCAATGAATGGGGGAAAGTAGAGCTTCATGAAGATACAACAAAGTCTGTTATTATGGGTAGAGAGGAAAATACACGTCAAACTACGAAGATAGATAATGGCAAAGTGTTTGTGGTGGACTATGAACAAAAGGTCATTGTACAGTATGATCCTGACACGTTAATGCAGTCTGAGTATAAAGATATTGCCAAAAATTCTAAAGAGATGTTGCTTGCCATGGGTGGTAAAAAAATAGGAGAAGAGACCATACAGGGCTATGCTTGTGAAGTATGGGAAACACCGCAGATCAAACTTTGGCTTCACAAAGGTATCATGCTTAAATCTGTAGCCAACATTATGGGAATCACACACTCAACAGAAGCTATAAACATCAATCTGGATGCATCTGTATCTGATGCAGATCTAAAATTACCTGACTTTCCAATACAAACTATGGAAGAGAGTATGAAGAAAAATAATATGCCTCAAATGACACCTGAACAGATGCAGCAAATGCAAGAGATGATGAAAAATTTCACACAGAGATAACAAGGAATAACCTATGAAAAATGTACTTATTATAAACGGACACCAAAAGTATGATCAGATAGCAGAGGGTAAATTGACCAAACTGTTTATAGATACTGCCAACGACTTTTTTGTGGAAAATGAATTCAATGTTAAACACAGTGTGGTTGAAAGCGCATATGATGTCAGTGATGAACTTGAAAAACTTGCATGGGCAGATTATATTTTATTTCAATATCCTGTCTACTGGATGGGCGTGCCCTGGCTCACTAAAAAATATATAGATGAAGTCTTCTCTGCTGGTGTGAACACGGTAACCTATGTCAGTGACGGACGAAGCAGAGAAGACGCATCTAAAAAGTACGGCAGTGGGGGATTAATGCAAGGTAAGAAATATATGTTGAGTCTAACCTATAACTGTCCAGACACTGAGTTTGACAATAAAGATGGCTTCTTTGATGGGCTCTCATTAGATGAAGCAAATGTTGCGACACATAAATTATTTAAGTTTTGCGGTGCAGAAGCACTTGAAACATATGCCATACATGATATATTTAAAAGTGAACTAGATATTGATGCTGAACTGATCCATTTTAAAAACACCCTGCAAAGAAATTTTATAACAAATCAATAGATATGCTCATGTTACGTCTTTTTAGGACGTAACATACCCTAAAGATTGACCTACCTTACTTCCATAAGGTCTAGTCAAAATCATAGTCTATTGTTCCTTCATCAAAGTGCCAGGTTTCCAAACAGTCCCAAAATGATTCACCTTTGATATCATCTTTTTCTTCATCAACCAGTGTTGCTTCAAAGTCATATAGATATTTGTCATATACTGTTTCTCTTTCATGCTTGAGCGGTGTCTTGCATTGACATGTTTGATACCATTCAAGTGTATTATCATTCGTCTTGCGAGCTTTTTGCATCGCATTTACGATATATGAACCATCTGGTTCTTGATCGGCAATGCTTCCATCTGTTAAAGCTGTAAAAAAAGCTTTCATCTTTAGCTTGTCTATCTTTGCTTTCACTTTGTATAACATTTTAAATCCTTTCCCACTTATATAAGTTTATTATATCTATATTGTACATCTTATAACTGTATAATAGCATAACATTTTTATAAGGAAAACCATGAATATCACCTATCAACTCACGCAAAATGAATACCTGCAAGCAGTCAATTTACACCACAAGAAAGGTAAGAGGATCATAACACTCGCTATATATGTGATCTTAGCAACTATGATCGTCATCATCGGTACTGACTTCTCAAATACCCGTGAGGTCATCACGAACATTATCGCTGCTTTTTTTTCTATCTCTTTTTATATGCTTTTTGTACGTATGCTTACTGCATATCAAGCAAAAAGTGTCTATCAAAAAAGTGCTACATTACCATATGAGATCACACTACAGATATATGGCAAAGGGATCAAGCTAGATAAAAACAATAATAATGCTACCATTCCATGGAGTGCATTTATGAAGTGCAAAAATGATGAGAAGTTTTACCTTCTATATACAAATCCTCGCAGATTCAACGTCATACCGACCCGTGTTTTAAGTGAAAAGCAAAAAGAAGAGTTTGATGCCTATCTGAAGAAGTATATTCCCCAAAGCTGACTTTAGATCATAGGAATCGCCCATTTCTTATAGTAGGCGATCATTCTGAGTATCATACCCGCAACAAACACCATGATCATCGTATAAAAAGATATCATTTGATAAAAGTTCAACACATATAACGTTAAACCTATAAGCAGTGCGATGGTCCCGTAAAAACCTGTTTTAAGGACAAATGGGATCTCATTGATGATCACATCTCTGATGATACCCCCTCCTACAGCCGTCACAAAAGATAAAGCCAATACACCTGTAAGGTTTAGCCCCGCTTGTAAAGCAATCAATGAACCTGTAATACTGAAAGAGATAAGCCCTATGGAGTCACTGAGTATAAATAA
>NZ_JBATIY010000174.1:0-7054 GCF_049668085.1 Sulfurovum sp.
CCACATCAGTCATACCGTATACTGATATCATGTCTTTTAAGATGGCAGTAGCACGGTCAAGGTCATTACCGGCACCGGTACTGATCTCACCTATGAAGACTTCTTCAGCGGCACGACCACCGAGAAGTACGTCTATCTCAGCCATAAGTTCGTGTTTTTGTTTCAAGAATCGCTCTTCATCTTCAGGGAGGTGTAGAGTATACCCCAATGCACCCATCCCTCTAGGGATGATAGATACTTTGGTTACACGTGTTGCACCTTTGGTAAGTTCTGCCATAAGTGCATGACCACTTTCATGATAAGCTACGATCTTTTTTTCTACTTCTGAGATCTTTCTATTCTTTTTTTCAAGTCCTACAAATGAACGTTCTATAGATTCTAGAAGATCTGCCTGTTCGATCTCTTTTTTGTTAAATCGTCCTGCAAGCAGTGCTGCTTCGTTGATGATATTTGCCAAGTCCGCACCTGCCAGACCAGCTGTTTGTTTTGCAACGATCTTCAGGTCAACTTTGGCAGATAGTTTAACCCCTTTAGAGTGTACTTTTAAGATGGCTAAACGTCCATCATAGTCAGGTTTGTCTACAAGTACCTGTCTGTCAAAACGTCCTGCTCTAAGAAGGGCTGCATCGAGTGTTTCAGGTCTGTTTGTAGCAGCAAGTACAATGACTGGAGTATCTGTACCAAAACCATCCATCTCTGCTAGGAGTTGGTTGAGTGTTTGTTCTCTTTCATCATTTCCACCCATTTGTCCACCAGATGCACGACTCTTACCGATAGCATCTATTTCATCAATGAAAATGATAGAAGGAGCTTCTTTTTTGGCTTGAGCAAAAAGGTCACGCACACGACTGGCACCTACACCCACAAACATTTCAATGAATCCAGAACCACTGACAGAGAAGAAAGGTACAGATGCTTCACCTGCTACAGCTTTGGCAAGAAGTGTTTTACCAGTTCCTGGAGGTCCTACTAAAAGTAAACCTTTTGGTATTTTCGCTCCAAGTTCCATGTATCGTTCCGGAAACTTAAGAAAATCAACGATCTCTTTGACTTCATCTTTGGCTTCTTCTACACCTTGTACATCAGAAAATTTTGTCTCCGGTTTTTCAGAATTGATGAGTTTGTCTGCTTTCCCTGCACCTAAGATACCACCACCCATGCCTTTAGACATTTTTTTAGCTAAGAAGATCCAAATACCAAAGAAGATCAGGATAGGAAGCAAGGAACCTAAAAGGTCAGAGATAAATCCACCACCCATGATACCTTCATAGGTAATGTTCTTTTCTTCTAAAAGAGGGATAAGCTCTTTGTCATAGGTAGGGACATTTTGTGCAATAAAACGTGTTTTACGCCCATCAATATCTGCAATAGCTTCTACCGTGGTAGGAGTGAGTTTTACAGCTGTAATGCTCCCTTTCATGATTTCACTTTTGATCTCTGAGTATTTTACTTTTTTTGTTTGTGTAACATTGCTACTGCTGTCTAACATATTGCCTAGACCATCACTATCACCTACAAATGATTTAAATATCATGATGATCACGATAGAAAAGATCGCAAATGCCAATAACGGGTTGTTGTTAAAAAAATTATTATTGTTATTATCTTGGTTGTTATTATCTTGCTTAGCCATTTATTTCCTTCTTATATACAAGTGTTACCCACTCATCTTTTAATGTTCGCTTGACTAGAGTGAGTTCTTTGAATGATTCCACTACTAGGTCTTCTTTTTTATCTAAAATACCTGAAAGTATCAATAGACCTTCTTCTTTACAGGCAGATTTTAGATCTTTTGCTATAAATCTGAGTACATCTGCTATGATATTTGCGATGACCACATCATACGTATTTTCAGCTTTATCTATAGACCCTTCCCAGAGTTTGTCATAGTTTTCTTCATTTAACTCGAAATTCTCTTTACAGCTTTCAACAGAAAGAGGGTCGGTATCACAAAGTTCAACGTTTGCACCTAATTTTTTACATGCAAGACCTAATATACCTGAACCGCACCCCACATCTACAACAGATTTTCCGCTATCTACATAGTGACTGATAGCTTCTAAACACGAAAATGTTGTGGCATGATGTCCAGAACCAAAAGCAAGAGCAGGGTCTATCTTGATATTGATAAAATCTTCTTTTGCTTCATACCAGCTTGGAAAGATATAAAATTTACCAGCCTCTATAGGTTGGATCGAGTCTTGATAGGTCTTTATCCAATCTACATTTTCTTTCTCTTCAAGTACATAGGTCATCTCTATAGAACCATTTAACTCTTGAGCTAAGGATACAAGAGCATCTTTAACGAAAGTTAAATCAGATTCACTTCGTACAATGATCTCTCCTTTACCTAACTCTAGACCTTCATCATAAATATTTGCGATGAAGTCGGCAATCGTATCTACAAACTGATCATCAAGAGTCACCGTAAGTTCGTAGTAGTTATCTTGCATTCGCTACCTTAAACGCTTCTTCAAGGTCAAGTGTACCTTCGTAAAATGCTTTTCCTACAATGGTACCATCGATACCGGCTTCTATCAAGGCATTGATATCGGTCATATCTTTCAAGCCACCTGAAGCGATGGTTTCAAGACCTGAAGCTTTTTGGATCTCCAGAGTAAAGTCTATATTCACACCGGTCATCATTCCATCACGACCAACATCTGTACAGATGATAGCTTCGACACCAGCGTTAGCGAATTCTCGTGCAAGATCAGTTGCTTTCATATTACTTACTTCTCCCCAGCCTTCTACTGCGACCATACCGTCTATGGCATCGATTCCCACGACGATAGGGTATTTTGCAGCCATATCTTTGACAAACTGAGCATCTTTCACAGCGATGGATCCTAAAATAAGTCTATCGATCCCAAGTTCCAAATACATCTTGATCGTCTCTTCATCACGGATACCACCACCCAGTTCAAGCTTGAGGTTACAGTGTTCACGAATCTGTCTGATCTGTTCCAAATTTTCAGGTTTACCTGCAAAGGCACCGTTAAGATCAACAAGGTGTACCCACTCAGATCCAAGTTCTTCAAATCTTTTAGCCACTTGCCAAGGTTCATCTGAATAAATTTTTGCAGACTCCATGAGTCCTTTGCTTAGTCTTACGGCTTTACCGTCTTTGAGGTCTATTGCTGGTAGTATTGTCATCTGTTTATTCCTATAATTTTGCAAAGTTTTCTATGATCTTTAAACCATTTTCATGGCTTTTTTCAGGGTGTGGTTGTATGCCGTAAATATTTCCATTTTGTACAGCCGATACAAACTCATATCCGTAATGGGTTTTACCTATCGCATACTGGTCATCGCATACAGCATGGAATGAGTGGACAAAATAGAGATAAAAATCTTGAGGCAGTTCAGTAAAAAGTGCCGTTTCTTTTTGCTGAAAAAGTTCATTCCAGCCCATATGAGGTACTTTAAGAGGATGGTCAAATCTACTCTCATCAAAAGCGACCACTTTTCCAGGAATAAGCCCTAAACCTTTTGTACCATTGTCGTCTTTTGCAAACTCTTCAGAACTCTCAAAAAGCAATTGCATTCCCAGACAGATACCCAAAAGAGGTTTTCCTGTTGCAGCAAAAGCAATTACTGCTTCATCCATACCATTTTCTTTGAGGTGTTCCATAGCATCGCCATAGGCACCTACACCAGGTAAGATAAGCTTGTCGTATTGACTGAGTTTAGAAGGGTCACTCTCTAAAGTGGCATCTGCTCCGACTTTAGCAAAAGCATTGATGACAGAAGCAAGGTTTCCCATGTTGTAATCGACGATTCCTATCACGATATTGTTCCTTTGGAAAGCTATAAATAAACGTGATTATAGCAAATTAAATTGAAAGCAGATGCTTTAGCCTTCATCCTTTAGGCTATTTGGGTAGAATAACCTATTAAAGTAATGGGTTTGCAATGAGAGAAAAAATAGAATATAGCTTAGTAAAACTGTTTTTGTGGTTGGCAAAGATCACACCTAAATCATTTATCTATGCTATGATGAAAGGCCTTACCCTTCTTGTTTATCATCTAGATAAAAAAAGACGTCACATTACCAGGACAAACCTTAGCAGGGCATTTCCTGAGAAAACTCCCGAAGAGATCGAGGCACTTTCCAAAAAAGTGTATACCGAACTTTCTATTACTATTTCTGAGATACTGCTGATGTTCACAGGCCAATTCAACATTGATGAAGCTGTTAAAAATTTGGATGAAGCTAAAGAGAAATTACAAAAGATAGTACAAAATAGTCCCAATGGAGTGATCGTCATGACCGCACATTTTTCCAACTGGGAACTTGCAGCACACTTTTTGGCTAAAAATGGGCTTCCTATGTTGGCTATAGGACGGACAGGAAATAATAAACTCATCGATCAAAATATCACCATTCCTTTTAGAAATAAATATGGAAATCGTGCAACTTCAAAAGACAATGCCATGCTTTCTATGGCGAAGACACTTAAAAAGGGTGACGCCGTAGGACTTCTAATAGACCAAAAAGCAGGCTCTCAAAATAGTGTAAAAGTGGACTTCTTCGGCATAGCAGCGGAGACGACTCTTTCAGTAGCAATGCTGAAGTTAAAATTTAACCCTACTGTCATACCCATATTCATTGCCAGACAGAGTGATGGAATGTATGAGATGATCATTCATGAACCTATTGATTATGTTGCAGAGGAGATTGAAGATAAAGAGAAGAAGTTAGAAGGAATGACTTTGAAATATAATCAAGCGATAGAAGAAGTTATTCGAAAATATCCAGCGCAATGGTTTTGGATGCATAACAGGTGGCGTATATGAGTAGCGTTCTCATACTCAGTGATGATCGCATGGGGCATCTTAATCAGTCTTTGGCATTTGTGAAATATGTAGATGCTAGTTATGATGTTATGTCTGTCAAGTTTAGATATAAATGGTATAAGGCACTTAGCTATATACTTGATAAGATAGGTATATATACAGAAAAACTGTTTGATGCTCAAATAGATAAAAAATACGATATGGTTGTGGGAACAGGTTCCACAACTTCTTATGCGACCAAAGTTTTAGCGAAGAAAATGCATGCTAAATCTGTAGCTATGATGCTGCCACGTGGGTATCGTTATGATTTTGATATCATTTTTGCCCAAAGTCATGATAATCCACCCAAACAAGAAAATATTATAGAGATACCTGCGAATTTTTCTTATGTGGAACCAAGAGGTTTATATCAGTCAGGAAAACAGTCTATTGGGATTGTGATCGGTGGAGATAATAAACATTTTAAAATGGATAGGGCAAAACTCAAAGTCCAATTGGACTTTATCAAACAGTACTATGAAGCGTATGAAGTTGCCATAACCACTTCTCCTAGAACAAGTGAAGAGATAGAAAGTTTGATAGCATCATATGGGTTTGATTATGAGGTGATCTTCTCCAGAAATCCTATCAATCCTATTCCTGATCTTCTTGACCAATGTGAGATTGTATGTATCACGGGTGATAGTACTTCAATGATCTCAGAGGCTATCTCATATGGGAGATCTAATGTAGTGGTATTGCCTTTAGAGAGCAAAGAAGAAAATAAATTCACTCGATTCATAGAAACTTTGGAAAAAGAAGGGTACCTGCATATTTTTAATGGAAATATCAAAAATAAAAATAAAAAAATAGATTTTAAAACGTACCTAAAAGAGGTGAACGTATGAAAATAGTACAGCTTTTACCAGAACTAAATGAGGGTGGTGTAGAACGTGGTACTATGGAGTTAAGCCGTGAGTTGGTAAAGTTGGGGCATGAGAGTATTGTGATCAGTGCAGGAGGAAAACTAGAAGCACAGATCAAAAAAGATGGGGGGAGGCATATTACTTTAGATGTATGTTCTAAAAATCCTTTGACTGCTTTTTCTCGTATGCTTCAATTACGAAAGATTTTGAAAGAATTAAATCCAAACATACTTCATGCAAGAAGTCGAGTTCCTGCATGGCTTACCTACTTGGCAAATAAAAAGCTTCATTTGCCTTTTGTGACTACTGTTCATGGATTCAATAGTGTGAGTCCCTATAGTGCCATCATGACAAAAGGTGATAGTGTGATCTGTGTGAGTGGGGCTATAAAGGATTATATACAAAAGCATTATCAGACAGAAGAGACAAAGATCACGGTGATCCCCAGAGGAATAGACCTGGAAAAGTTCAACCCTGAAAACTTGGATAAAGCATTTATAGAGAATTTTAAAATGGAGTATCATTTAGAAGATAAACGCATCATCACCACAGTAGGGCGCATTACTCAGCTTAAAGATCACCAAACATTTATACATGCGATCGGATTACTCAAAAAGCATGATCCAAAGGTACTAGGATTAATTGTAGGTGGGGTACGTGAAGATAAACAAGAGTATTTTCAATCATTGGAAATGCTTGTAAAAAAGTTGGACTTAAATGACAATATCATCTTTACAGGTTCCCAGAATAAAGTGGCTGAAATTTATGCGTTAAGTGACGTGGTCGTGAGCAGTTCAAAAAAACCTGAAAGTTTTGGTAGAAGTGTAGCAGAGGCTTTGGCTTTGAATACACCTGTTATTGCTACAAACCATGGCGGAGTACTGGATATTATTGCAGAGGGTGAAAATGGTTTCTTTTATCCCGTGGGTGAGAGTGAAGAGTTGGCAGAAAATATAGCTAAGTGTCATACGCTTGAATTTGATGGATATGCCTATATCGAGAAGCATTTTTCTCTTGAACAAATGGTTCAAAAAACGCTGGATGTCTATGGAAAGGTACAATATAGTGTCTAAGATCTTAGCATTAGGTGATTGCAACACATTGGGTATACGATCTTTAGTGGGCAATGCACATCCTGAACGTTTTGCCAAGGCGATCAATAAAACGGTGTCAAATTGTGGATTTACGATGTCTACAACCAATGAAATGTTACATTTTTTTAAAGACTTTAAAGAGAAGGAAACTGAAATTATTTTAATACAATACGGATTAGTTGATTCCTGGAAGACATTTACATATGCTCCCTATGTATTGTATTATCCAGATAATAAAATACGAAAGACTTTTAG
>NZ_JBATIY010000175.1:0-55413 GCF_049668085.1 Sulfurovum sp.
GCAAAGACTCACTCTGAAGCATCTCAAAGACTTTGGCATCATCCCCATTAAAAAGTTCGGAGAGTTCAAGGTTTACACTGTGAATAATGTGATGTGTCCAGTGGCTCTGCCATACACTTAACATCACCCCTACATGATGTACACCCAACATCAATGAACGGTAAAAAGGTGTAAGGAGTTGCTTCTCCTCTACCCATGCAATAAAATTTTCATGACGCGTAATATGCATCGTACTTACAAAACCGTATGCTAACTCTTTTTTCGTCGCTATCTCTTCTTTAGAACAGCCATTTTTTTCCAATACCTGCTCCAAAGCATCTTCACGCAAATTCACAATACGTGTAAGTGCCGCCATCGTAGAATCATCATCTCTAGGGATATCTATGAGGCTCAGAAATGCTTCTACTACTTTATTGGCCCTGTCATGTCCCTCATCTAAAAGGTCATAATAGGCATTAAGACCTGCCTGTCTTGTTTGCAACTCATCATAAATGGCTTGTAAGTCTTCCATAAATTGTTTTTTCATTATTTACCCTTTAACATTTGTATGATCGGTTGTGCCAACTTCAATGCCTGTGCTCTGTGTGATATCTTTTTTTTCACATCATCATCCAACTCACCGAGTGTTTTATCAAATCCTGCTGGGATGAACATTGGATCATACCCAAACCCTTTATTTCCCCTAGCTTCATCTATGACATCCCCATGCATCCAGCCATGTACGACATACTCTCCATACTTGGAGACAATAGCGATTGCAGCAGTATAATATGCAGGCGTAGCTCTTACACCTTTTTCTTTCATTGTCTCTATGAGTTTATACAGATTATCTTTATCTGTAACACCTACCCCTGCATAACGTGCTGAATAGATCCCTGGTGCACCGTCTAGTATCGGTAGAGAGATACCGCTGTCATCAGATATCACCAAGTACTCTTCACCTAATTTCTCATAGATCGTACGTGCTTTGATGAGGGCATTGGAAGCAAATGTATCTCCGTCTTCTACGATATCAAACTCACCCAAAAGATCAGAAAAAGCCACCACTTCATCTTGACACATATGCTTGAACTCACGTAGTTTTCCTTTGTTCCCTGTCGCTAAAACAATACGCATAACTAATCTCCTTTTCACAATATGAAGGTCTGTGAAAATTGCTTTCACTGTTACTTCTTCTTTAAGAAGAGATAACAGATCTTCACCTTTATTATCTACTCTTAAATATTTCGTTATATAATGAGACAAATTTTATCTAAATAGAGGTATCACTATGATTAAACAGATCATCCCACTCAGTCTTATTGTAGGACTGAGATTTTTTGGACTCTTCATTGTCCTCCCTGTTCTCTCCATCTATGCACTTGAGCTGGAAGGAGCAACACCATTTCTTGCAGGTCTTGTTGTAGGGGGATATGCTCTTACTCAAGCAGCATTTCAAGTACCTTTCGGACTGGTCAGTGACAAAATAGGACGTAAAAAAACGTTACTTTTTGGTCTCATCATCTTTATTATCGGTTCAGTGATCGCTGCACTGAGTGACAATATTTACATGCTTCTTATCGGACGTTTCCTCCAAGGTGCAGGAGCGATCGGTTCTGTGGTATCGGCAATGGTAGCAGACCTGGTAAAAGAAGAGCAGCGTGCACATGCCATGGCTATCATGGGTGGTACCATTGCACTCAGTTTTGCTGCTGCAATGATCATTGCACCTATTGTAGGCGGTAACTGGGGAATAGACAAACTCTTTTGGATCACTGCCATTCTTTCAGTGATGGCGATAGGTATCTTGTTTACAGCTGTGCCTCAACCGCCAACTATTGTACACAGCTATGCAGAAGAAGAATCCAAGATGGTGGAGGTCTTTAAAGACAAGTCTCTGACACGTATGTATATCACATTTCTTTTCCACTCATCCATTATGACCATGGCATTTTTCATCATCCCTCTTGTGATGACACAAGAGCTCACTGAAGGTGGTTTTGGCTGGGAAAAAGCTGAATTATGGAAAGTCTATTTCCCTGCGATGATCTTTGGTTTCTTTGCTATGGCTCCAGCAGCGATATTTGGAGAGAAGTACGGCAAAGGTAAAGAGATCTTTATGATCTCTGTTTCTGTCATCTTTTTAGGTTTCTTAGCTATGGGATTTGCAAGCTCTGCTTGGGTCTTTGTCGTCGGTGTGGTTCTTTTCTTCATTGGATTCAATATGTTTGAACCACTCTTGCAAAGCTTTGTTGCCAAGTTTGCCAAAGTACACCAAAAAGGTGCAGCACTTGGTGTCGCTAATACCTTTGCCTATGTAGGTATTTTCTTAGGAGGTCTACTTGCAGGTTGGCTTATGCAACACTATGACAGGTCAACACTTGCTGTTGTTGTAGCCATCATCTCTGTAATATGGTTCATCTGGGTAGCGACGATGCCAAATCCGAATAACAGAGGAAATGTCTATCTTTCTCTAGATATATTTGACCGTGAAAGAGTCTCTTCCCTAACCAGTCATGAAGCGATCGTAGAGAGTTATGTGAATGAAACAGAAAATATCGCTGTCATCAAATATGAAAAAGATATGATAGATGAAGATGAGATTCGAGGGATGTTAAGCTAATGCTTACGCCTCTCATTAAGGAGATTCAAGAAGTGCTCCAGAAAGCACCTTCTTCCACCCAGATGAAAGAGACTTTACATCTGCTCTTTGATGAGAGTAGCTATGGATGGAGCAAAGACTATCCTGTAGCGATAGTACATGAAAAAACGAGGATCAAAGACCCCTCTACCCTCGATTTTTTCACACAAAACAACCTCATAGATGAAGAGGGGTTTACCCCTTGTACCTATGATGATGCACAGATTGAAAAGATAGTAACAAATGCACCTTCTTGCATCCAGAGGGTCAACTACATCGTGGCCCAAACCAAAACCATTCCCAAGCCTCTATTTTTCAACAAATTCAAGCATGACTATTGGAAAAAGATACAAAGTGTTGAGGGACTCGAAGCTGTCATAGATGTGAGCGTACTAGAAAGGGATACTTCTGCATGCGAAGCGGAAGCAACTTTACGCGCCATCATCCGTAAAAGAAAAGAAGTACATCAGCTAAAAAAACTGACCTTTGTATGGATCGTAGAAACGGAAGGTAACCCTGAAAACATAGAAGCGGTGCTTAAACACTATTTTGAAGAGGCGTATACACTTATACAAAATGTAGATAAGACCTACTGCATGGGATGGAGCAAACCACTGCAAAGTATTAACATGAGATATTTTGTCTGCCCTCCTAAATAAATACGTAACTACACTTATATCAAAAAAGCATTACCATAAGTAGCTACATACACTCCAAAAATACCAATATGCCGTTTTTGGATATTTATTCTTTTTTTAATGTGTTAAACTGTTATAAAAGCAACAGGAATAACTATAATACTTACTCAATTAACTCGTACTGCCTTTATCGTTTCTTTTGTAAGCACGTTTCTCTGGTCAAATACTATCACCCTTGATCCCATAAACATTCAAGAAACATATCTTACTTCAAACTCTTTTATACTGAGTGAAGATGAAGCGATGGAAACAGCCAGTGTTTCCCTGCAGGAAAGACTCGAACAAGATATTTCCTTTAGTGTTGTGATGGGAGATAAAGGTGAAGAAGGCATATCTTTTCGAGGACTTGACTTTAAAAATACCGAGTATGTAGAAGATGGCATCCCCTTGTATCGAAATGTGAATGGTTTTACAGATACCAAATTCACCATGACCCATGCAGCACTTCAGATCAATGATGGCTCAGGTACTTCCTCCTTAGGCGTCTCTCCCATAGGTGGTCAAGTAGAGATCACTTCCAAAACACCAGCCAAAGTATTTGAGAGTGCAGCAAATGTACTCATCTCAAGTGATGATGAATATTATCATGCTTATGTTGGGAGTATCACAGACAATGTATATATTCAAGCAGATGCCAACTACTATCATAGATCAGATTATACACTTTCAAGTGATTATGGCACCACCCTACTTCAAGATACAAGAAAGCGTCTTAACAGTGATAAAGATCAAAAAAATATTTCTATAAAAAGTGGTATTTTCATTGATGACCAGATCCATCTGGCAGCAAAAGTAAGTCTCACAAGGGCAGAGTATGGTGTACCGCCAAATGTATATACCGATCTGAATGCTCCAGTCTGGGATGCCTATGCACGACTAGACCGAAAAGACCTAAACAGTTTTTATCTCTATGGTGACTATGTCACAGACGATCTGAAGTTAAGCATTAGAGCCTATTATGATGACTATGAGGATATCTATAAAATATATAATGACCCTGCGTACCAAACTAGTTGGCCTCCAGTCACTTATGATGATGCACGTTTGGGAACAGTGATCAGAGCCGTTAAAATGCAAGATGCTCATACCAGTACGTTCATCTTTCAGGCAGAAGAGAATGAACATATCAGACGTGGCGGTGATCTTGAGACAGCAAAGTCTCAAGTCGATACTTTTAAACTCAGTTTTTTACATTTATGGATCTTAAATAGTGCCTGGCAACTAGAGGGTGGCTTATCTGCTGCACTCATGCAGAACAAAAAGTCTGCAGAGGCCAGCGCAACAAAATCTCCTGATGATAAAAATACCTATGATGCACAAGTGAAGATCACTTATACGCAGGACCAAAGTGTAATGTATGGTGGCATAGCGAAGAAAAGCCGTATGCCAACTATGTCAGAGATGTTCACCTTTTTCCCTTGGGTCAATGCCAATCCTGATCTGAAACCAGAAAAAAGTATGCAGTACACTCTTGGATATCAACATGATCTTGCGAAAAATACTTCTATTGACCTGTCACTCTACTATTACGATATAGATGATCTTATCATCTATCGTGATAATGGGTATATCAATCGTGAAGAGGCAGAACATTATGGTGCAGAGATTCGTGTCAACAGTACTTACTTTAATAAACATCATCTCCGTGTATCTTATGCCTATGCCCATACGCAAGACAATGAAGGTGACTCCATTGAATTGATCCCCTTACATCAATTTAAGCTCGAGGACACACTTCGCTTGAGTGAAAAATGGAACGCCTATCTGGGTTATCAGTATATTGGGTCCAGGTACAGTCCTAACTCCGCTACCTATAGTGATGAACAGATCAAACTGGATACCTATCATCTTCTAGATACACAAATTGCCTATAAAGTCTCTGACTCAACGCAATGTAGAGCGGGTATTAAAAATATACTTGATGAATCTTACGAATGGAGATATGGTTATCCGGCACAAGGACGTTCCTACTATCTCTCTTTGGAGTGGAAGCTTTAATCTTCTCTATAAAAGTGTTTTTTCTCTTGATACATATTTCTATCAGCTACTTGTATAAGCTGATGAAAACTCTTCCCGTCAATAGGGTAGCAAGCGCTTCCTATACTCATACTGATCTCACACCTTGTGTCACCATGCATCACCGTAATAGGAAAAACAGCTTTTATGTTCATCACTATCTGAGCAATGGTATCACTATATGCGATATCTTCAAGGATCAATACAAACTCATCTCCCCCATATCTCGAAACGATATCATTACGTCGCAGCAACTCTTCCAATCTTTTCGCTACTTTCCGTAGAACTTTATCGCCAAAATCATGCCCATATTTATCATTATAAGCTTTGAAACCATTGATATCACATAAAAGTAGAGCCATTTTTTGCTGATGCCTATCTGCTCTATACTCTGCCATTTTAAATTGATCTTCTAGTAAAACACGATTTGGCAGTCCTGTTAAAGAATCATGTGTTGCCAAATGCTGATAATGCTCCAACAATCTTTTTTCTTCCATAATATCTTCCAACGTAAAGACAGTATACTGCTCCTCATCGTGAATCATATTTTTTGTATGTGCACGTACCAACATATGTGTATCGTTTTTACAATGTATATATATTTCTATATTGTATTCATCTTTTGACGCTAAGGTTTTTTGCAAAGATATCTCATTTCTATCAGAGTCAAAAAAGGATATAGGTTTTCCAAGACAATCTATTTCGTTGTATCCCGTAAGCTTTTCAAAAGCACAGTTTATATTGAGAACTGTAGCATTCTCATCTAAAATAAGCATCGCTATAGGATTTTGCATAAAAGCAAATGCTGCTAAATCTTTGGTTAAGTTCTTTTGTATCATTGACCATATAACGTTTGCTGAATAGATGTCATCTTGTCCAATTCTCCTTTACAACTATTTAATATTGACACTATAACGATAAAATGTCAGGTTTTTGTCAGGTTTTTTAAAATTAAATATGACATAAATATGACATCTTTTATACTATACTATAGATATGAATGTATTAGTAATAGAAGATGATGCCCAACTGAATACCGCCATAAGTGAGTTTTGCGAGATCAAATCATTTGATGTAGTGAGTACCAAAGACGGACTAGAAGCCATTGACAAAATAGACAATGGATCATTCGATCTCTATATTATTGATATCAATGTTCCTCATGTGAATGGATTAGAGATACTCAAGCACATCAGGAAAACAAATATTGATACTCCGATCATCATCATTACCGCTTCTTTAGAGATACAGAATTTTGCTACAGCCTTTGAAAATGGGTGTAGTGAATACATTAAAAAGCCATTTCATTTAAAAGAACTGGATATACGTATCGAGAATTTACTCTCTCACAAAAATCCTGTAAAGATCACTTTAGCTGAAGATTTCTATTATAATCCAAATAAAGAAGAGTTTTTTTATAAAAGCAAGCACATTCGATTAAGATATAAAGAGAAACGATTTTGTGCCATACTCATGAAACATCTCAATAGCATTGTTCCCAATGATGTGATCTATGATTATGTATGGGAAGGAGAGGTGAAGGAATCCTATCCTTTACGACAATTACTTGGTGAACTGAGAAAAAAACTCCCTTTTGATATAATACAAACAAAGATAAGAGAAGGGTATATGATTGAAGCTCAAAAATAAACTTTATCTCACACAACTTTTTATCATACTCACATTCACCCTTTTTCTATGGGTACTATACACTAATTTTAAAAAACATAGTCAAAATGACTTGGAGCAGGAACTCACGAAGAGTATTAATATTAATAAACTACTATTGACCTCTGCACTAGAAGACACATACACAACATTTAATCAGAAAAAGAACATGATCACTCACATTCACCGTGCAGCGCTAGATGAATTTAAAAAAGATAAAAATATCTCTTTAGCTCATTTAAAAAACAAAATACGGTCACATTTTAATTTTCAATTTATAGATATAGATCTTTTTCTGATAGATAAAAATTATGTGATCATTGATGGGACCTTTAAAAAAGATATTGGGCTTGATTTTAAAAAGATACCTGATGGGAAAATGGATTTAGACAAAGCTTCCAAAGACAATGAGATACACATTGCAAAGAAAGTTGCTATAGACTATATGGATTCTGCATTCAAAATGTACTCTTGTGCCAGAGTAAATGATGAAATATATCTTGAAATGGCTTTTATTGATCCTACTAGCTACAATACATTGCGTACTCGAATCGAAAATATTTCTAAGCATACGAAAAACAAAATAAATCTTTTCCGTATTAGAAGTACAAGCTCTAATGAAGAATATTATGAAGATATACTTAACACAAAATCCATTAGTAACAAAAAAGAATGGAACGATGCACTAAAAAAATTCCCTTTAAATCGTGTTACAGAGAATAAGATCATCCTTACTAAACGACAAAATTCCATTCTAAGAGCCAATGAATACGAAAACGAAGGTATAGTAAATATTTATATCCCTCTACTCAGCAAAGAAAATGCTCCATCGCTTGGTTATAATAATTTTGTGATGAAACTGGAAATTGATATCAGTGACCATATGGCACAATGGAAAGAGAATGAAAATATTTTTGTCTTGGTAGGTCTTACTCTGATCATCTTAATGCTTCTTTTGTATTTTTTTATAAAATATAATTTTTACATTCCCATCACTACTATTACACAAGATTTTGAAGATGAAGTAAAAATCAATGATGAAGCTTTGCTCAGAAAAAAAGATGAGTTTGGTATCTTGGCAGATAAATACAATAAATTGTATTCAAAACTTCAAGATCAGATAGAGAAGAATCAACATTTACTGGATGAAAACAAACAGTTCATCGCCGATATGGTGCACCAAATAAGAACCCCTTTATCAGTCATTATGACGAACTCCTCACTTATAGAGATGAAAACCAAAGAGCAAGTCTCTCCTTATATTACACAAATAAATTCAGCCATCAATATGCTTTCAAACTCCTATGAAGACCTCTCCTATATCATCACTCATGATACAATGGAATATAAAGTCACAAAGATCGACTTTACTGACTTTCTTCATGAAAGAATAGATTTTTTTGAAGTGATTGCAGATGCCAATCATAAAACGATATCTACCGACATTGCCAACAATATACACATCACTATGAATGATACTGAACTCGAAAGACTGATAGACAATAACCTCTCAAACGCTATAAAACACAGTAGTGACAAAAGTGAGATAAAAATCGTGCTGGAAAGGATCAAGTCAGAGATCATCTTACAATTCATCTCGGAGGGGAAAAACATTGCTGATATCTCCAAACTATTTGATAAAAATTACACAGAAGCCAATACCGCCAAGCGTAGTTTAGGGTTGGGCTTAAATATGGTAAAAACAATTTGTGAAAAGAACAATATCTACTATAATGCTGATTCGGAAGATCATATCAATACCTTTACTTATATTTTCAAGGTTTAATTAAAGAAGCTATTTAAATTATCCTTGCATTTAAAACCTGAAGGTTTCGAATGCAAGGTATAAAAAAGATTAGAGCTTACACTCTCCAAGTTCCACTTCTCTATACTCCACATCCATCAATTTACATGCACGTTTCATAATACCTTCTTGCGTAAATCCGAACTTCTCAAAAAGCAGGTCTGCCGGTGCTGATGCTCCAAAGCTTTCCATACCCAGTACATCATCTGCATAACGGTAGAATTCTGTAGCTGTTGCTGCTTCGACTGCCAGTACTTTTGTACTTGGGTCAACCACAGTTGCTTTATACTCTGCATCTTGCTCGTTAAAGAGGTCAAGACATGGTACAGAGACAACATTTGCTTTAATGCCAAGTACGGCTAGGTGACATGCTGCTTTTAGACAAGGCATCAATTCTGAACCTGAAGCCATCAGTGTAAAGTTCGCATCTTTTCTTTTTTTGACAATGTATGCACCTTTACTGACGTCACCAAAATCTCTTTTTGGCTTGAGTGTTTTAAGTTTTTGACGACTGAGTACAAAACCGTGCGGTGCTTGCATACTGAGTGCTGTTCTCCACGCTTCTACGTTTTCGGTTGCATCTGCCGGTCTCCATACATAAAAGTTTGGCAATGCTCTAAACTGAGAGATATGCTCAATAGGCTCATGTGTAGGACCATCTTCACCTACGCCAATACTGTCATGTGTCCATACAAAAAAGTTTTGGATGTTTGTCAGTGCTGCAATACGAGCCGATGGTTTAAGGTAATCAGAGAATACAAAGAATGTCGCATTGAATGGAATCGTTGTACCATACAATGCCATCGCATTCGTAATGGCAGCCATAGAGTGCTCACGGATACCAAAGTGCAGGTTTCTTCCTTTAGGGAAGTCTCCCATATCTTTTAACTCTGTTTTGTTTGATGGTGCAAGGTCTGCTGAACCCCCAAGGAAAGAAGGAACAGCTGTTGCAATAGCATTCAGTATTTTACCGTTTGAATCTCTTGTTGCCATCGCTGCGTCTCCAGAAAAATCTGGGAACTCAATAGCAGAAAAATCTGGATTTAAAAGTTTTTCCAGAGCTACATTCTGTTCTATAAGCGGTGCTTCTTTTTGTCTGTGTATCCACTCTTTCTCTGCAAGTTCACCCTGCTCTAAAGCACATCTGAATCTTAGTAAAACATCTTCAGGAATTTGGAATGTTTCATCCGGGTTAAACCCTTCTTTCGCCTTTGACTCCGCGATGATAGCATCTCCAAGAGGTGCACCATGCGTATGATGAGACCCTTCCATGTCACCTGCACCTTTACCGATGATCGTATTTGCAATAATGATCGTAGGCTTCGTTGCTGTTTTTACTTCTTCTAACGCTTTTTCGATGTCATCATAGCAGTGCCCGTTGATCTTCATCACGTTCCAGTTCTGTGCTTCAAAACGCTTCGCAACATCTTCACTCCAGGCAATGCTTGTATCACCTTCGATCGTAATACAGTTACTATCATAGATGAGTACCATATCTTTAAGCCCTAAATGTCCAGCCAGTGCACACGCTTCGTATGAGACACCTTCTTGTAAGTCACCATCTCCACACAGACAATAGACTTTATGGTCTATCAATTCACAAGTCTCAGAGTTTACCTGATTAGCTGTATACGCTTCTGACATCGCAAAACCAACAGCATTAGCGATACCTTGCCCCAAAGGACCCGTAGTGATCTCCACACCATCTGTATGCCCATACTCTGGGTGCCCTGGAGTTCTAGAGTCAAGCTGGCGAAACGCTTTCAGATCATCAAGAGATACATCGTACCCCCAAAGGTGTAAAAGTGAATAGATCAGTGCAGAACCATGTCCACCTGAGAAAACCAAACGGTCACGGTTAAGCCATTTTGGATTTTTAGGATTATGGCTCAGTTTTTCACTCAAAACTACTGCGATATCTGCAAGACCCATAGGTGCCCCAGGGTGTCCTGAGTTTGCTTTTTGTACCATATCAGCCGCTAAAAACCGGATAGTATTTGCCATTTTTTTACGCATAATGTTTTGCTCTGTCATTGCCATTGTTTTTCCTTTAATTATGTCTGTATAGATATGTGTTCATCAAGGGTTGTAAAGCTGTTTGTAACTTCTCATCAAAGCTTTCAAATCGTCTTTGTAAATCTTTTGCCAAAGTATCTGCCTCTTCAACAGTCTTCTTTAGTCCTAAAAGATTGACAAAGCTATTTTTATCACCGTCATTTCCTGTGGTCTTCCCCGCTTCTTCCTCACTCTGTGTCTCATCTATAATATCATCTTGTATCTGAAAAAGCAGTCCCAGATCAATACCAAAATCATAAAGTGCATCTTGGACTTTTTGCTCAAGTCCTACGATAACGGCTCCCATCTGTAAAGATACCGCTATGAGTTTGGCTGTTTTATTTTTATGCAGTGTTTTCACTTGTTCAAGTTCAAGTGGCGTATTTTCAAAATAACAGTCTATTGCCTGACCAAGTACCATACCACGACCACCGCCATCACGGGCAAGTAACTCTACGAGTTTGATCTTAATATCTTCACGTAGCGGTGCTTTAGCGATCAGATAGAAAGCATCCGTGTTCAATGCGTCTCCTGCAAGTATCGCGGTCACCTCATCAAAACGTTTATGTAAAGTCTGATGTCCACGGCGTAGATCTGCATCATCCATTGCAGGAAGGTCATCATGTATGAGAGAGTAGGTGTGGAACATTTCAAGTGCAAGGGCTATAGGTAAAGCACCATTATAAAGCATCGGTTCATAAGCATCAACAATATTTAAAAGCAACATAGGACGAAAACGTTTCCCACCAGCAGTAAGCATCGTACCCAGTGCTTCTTCATACACTGGATGGAAACTTGGTACTTTAGGTAAGTTTTCATTTAGATATGTTTCAAATCTTTGCATCTATACTCTCTGAGTTTAATTGCTAGAATTATATCGAATTTGGATAAAATAAGCGTATGGAAAAAGAAACGACACTCTCGCTTATCATATGGACAAAAAGAGCTTTGGGGCTTATAGCATTTTTACTTTGGGGATATGTTATTGTTACGATTTCACAATCTCCTGCACCATTTATAGAACAGGCACCCTACTGCATGGGTAGTACCATGCTCATATTTGGGTTGTTGACCGCTGTATATAAAGGGTTGGATTATTGGAGTCTACAACAAAAAGAGAATTAGATCTTGCACTTTTTAGCAATTTTTTCTAGTTGTTCATCCAAGGTAAGATTTTCAACATCTATCACTACATCTGCTAATTTTCTGTAGGCTTTTTCACGCTCTTCATAGAGTTTTCTAGCCTCTTTTTCTTGTGCAAAAAGCGGACGTTTTGCTAATTTATTTTTAGCATTTTTCGCAGTTTTCAAGCGGTTATGTATCCAATCGAATGAGGCATCAAGCAAGACGACTGTACCCAATTTTTTAAGATTATCCACCTTATAAAAACCGCCTCCGCAAGAGATCAAAGTTCCTGTCACACACTCTTCTATCCAATTGGCAGCTTCCTGTTCCTGTGCTCTAAAATAGGCTTCCCCATGTTTAGCAAAGATCTTTTTGACTTCTTTTTTTTCTTTGGATTCTATAAGATCATCTGTATCAATGATATAGGTACCGTATTTTTTAGTAAATGCGCGTGCTGTAGTACCTTTTCCTACACCCATAAAACCAATAAGGATAATATTATTTTTCAATGTTCATACCATATTATAACGGTCTATGATCTTTGAAATACGTTTACGCAGTGTTTTCAGTGCATCAATAGCATCTTCACCTTCTGCTACAAGAGATTCAAACTCATCAAATTGTATCTTGGCAACCCAACCGATCTTAGCATGTCTTTTAATTCCTACAAAACGTACCTCACCAAAGTGCTCTTCTGCCATCTTATAAATACGATCAATTCTTTCATCTAAAGTTTTTGCTTCTTTGTTACTCATTTCTATCCTTTGTTTAATTCAAAAAGTTCTATGAAACCTTCACCTTTAGTGGGACTTTCACTTTTTGTTATAATTATATCATATCAAATGAGCAAATGTATTACAAAAGGATTACATCATGCAAAATATACTGATCACTGGTGTGAGTTCAGGACTGGGTGAAGCCTTGGCAAAAGAATATTTAGAAAAGGGTTACGCCGTCTATGCCATAGGTAAAACCATCCCAAAAAAACTTGACCATTATCCCCATTTTTTCTTCTTCCCCTATGACCTGAGTGAAACCTTTATGATCCGATCTACACTTCAAGAATTTCTTGAACACCATGCCTTCGACATCGTTATCCTCAATGCCGGTGTTTTAGGTGACATACAAACACTCGGTAAGACAGAATTGTCTGATATTAAAGAGGTCATGGAAGTCAATGTCTGGGCGAACAAAGAGCTTATCGATTCCCTTTATGCATATGCACAGGTAAAACAGATCGTGGGTATTAGTTCAGGTGCTGCAGTCAATGGATCCAAAGGCTGGGGAGCCTATTCACTCTCTAAGGCTGGTCTCAATATGTTACTGAAGGTCTATGCCAAAGAGTTGCCGGAAATTCATTTTACTGCACTCGCACCAGGTATCATCCGTACCTCTATGGTTCAACATATTATAGATGACGTGAATGATGAACTATTTCCTTCAGCCAAAAAACTTAAAGAGAGTCATATACAAACACCTCAAGAAGCAGCCAAGCATCTTATAGCTACATTTCCTAAACTTTTAAATTATGAAAGTGGGAGTTTTTTAGATGTGAGAACAATGGATTAGATTTTGATCTTTTAGGCCTTTGAGAAAGAGTCGTATCAAAGAGAGGAACTAGCCTGTAATTTGTGCGACATACACATACAGCAGAACAATGGTCAAAGAAGCTGTAGCCATCATCCATATAAACGCTGCTAGCATTTTACCGGCATTGAACATTTGTCTGTATTTGTAAAGTAGGATAGGAAAAATAACCAACGCCATAAATACAGGAAAATACATTACAGGGCTGATCCCATACTCTTCTATAGCATATCCTACTGCTACAAACGAAGTATATATAATAATGTACACCATAGCGAGCACCACCATCTGTACAAGCATAAAGAGGACTTTGGCACCCGCTTTATTTTTATCGTCGTTGTAATGCTGCATATCTGTTTTCCTCTTTGATAATTATTGCGGAATTATAGCACAGGGTTCTCTTCTCTATGTTACTTTATACTCTTTTTAGCTTCGCTGTTTAATTATCCGGCCAGTCTCCGATTGGCCATGGCTTTTCATCTGTGTTGAAACCGACATAAGAAACCAATTGTTTACTATATCCGGCCAAACTTTCTGTAAAATACAATATCTTTTCATTAGGCTCACCGCTTAACCAACTATAAATATATTGTGTAATAGCGATCACAAAAAGCACCATCGAGATCAATCTGATTATGATCAAATATAAGATCGTATAGAGTGCTCTTGATAATCCTGGTCTCTCACGTCTGTTTGTTTCAACTTCATCCATAATAACCCTCTTTTTATTTTAATTATATCACACACTAAAGGTAAAAGTAAAAAAGTATGTCAAAATAGTATAGTTCAATCGCTACAAAGGAATCCTATGAGACTCTTCATCGCTTCGCCTATCATCCTAGATGACTATGCCTCCATACAAGAAGACTTCAAAGGTATCATAGAAGGGAAATGGGTAGAAGAGCAAAACCTGCATCTCACCTGGATATTTCTAGGTGAAGTAGATGATGATAAGCCTCTCATCGACAAACTTAAAGAGATATCTCCATTCACAAATACCATCAATATAAGAGAATTGGGGTATTTTGGCCGCCCGCCGAGAGTCTTTTTTGCTAAATCGGAAGAGAAAGCACTTTACGACACAGCAAGAGAATTCAGAGACTCAGGCTTTGACCTTTACCGTTTTAAACCACACATGACCCTGTGTCGTATCAAAACCATATATGACTATAAAGCCTATAAAGAGAAACTCAAAACCTATCGTGAAAGATCTTTGGGAGTCATACTTCCTGAGATAAGTCTTTACGAAAGCACATTATCACCTAAAGGTGCGCAATACAGTTGCAGATATACTGTTAAAATTTAAAGTAGTACTATCCTGATGGCTTCTTCCAGTGCTTCTTTTTCAACTCTCCGTACTTTTGCATCATACGCTTCAAGATCCAAGCCCTCTTTAGCAACCTCTTTTTGTAAGATCACTTCTCCTCCGTCAAGTTCAGAAGTCACATAGTGTACGCTCACACCACCATGGGTATGTTCATCCTCATAACTTTTTTCTATGGCATTGAGCCCTTTGTGTCTTGGAAGTAGAGAAGGATGGAGGTTGATACTTTTGATCTGCTCTGTAAAGAGAGGTGTCAAGATGCGCATAAAGCCTGCAAGTACTGTCAACTCCGGGCTGTACTGCTGCAGTCGTTCGACCACCACAGTATCAAAGGATTCACGGCTTTCATAGGCTTTTGAATCTATGATCTCAAGAGGGATAGATGCTTCTTCAGCGACCTTTATGCCTTCGGCATTCGGGTTGTTTGTCAAAGCGACGACAACATCACACTCTTTTTGGTGTAAAGTATTGACAATATGTGCAAAGTTACTTCCTTTGCCACTAAAAAGTACGGCTATTTTTTTACGCTTTGCCATTGAATACTTCCCTGCCTTGTATAATGATACTTATAATGATCGTATTGTAGCGTTTTAGCCCTTAACAGCACACTCTAATTTCCCCACTTCTTCCACCAGATCTGTAGGTAACATCGCATAAGAAGACCCTTCAAACTGTTCCGCTGCCATCACTAAAGCTAAAGAACCTTGAATGGCTGCATCAAGTGCAGTATATCCTTGTGCAAGTAATGAAACGATCAAACCTGAAAGTACATCTCCACTGCCTCCTTTACTGAGTTTAGAACATCCTAATGCATTAATGTAAAGTCTCTCTTCTTGCATGATAAGTGTATTGGCACCTTTAAGAAGGAGGGTAATATGCGGATACTTGGCATTAAACATTCGTACCATCTCAAATCGTTTGTTTTGTACCTGTGTCACAGTCAGTTGTTCACCTGTGAGTATCTTCCACAGCACGACAAATTCTTTAGGGTGTGGGGTAATGACTATCTCTCTGTCTTTTTGTTCCAACACAGATAAGATCTCTTTATTATAAAAACTGTCTGCATCCAATACGATAGGCAGATGGCTTTTGACCACATACTTCTGTATGAATTCACTCTCAAAGTGACACCCAAGCCCCATACCTATGGCCAAAGCAGATGCATTATCCGGGACAACCGTTGTATGCATCAAGTAAGGAGGTGGGGTGACTTTTTCATGTACCACCAATGTTGTAAGCCCAGCCCCGAATGTAGCAGCGGCCATCCCAGAGATAATACCTGCACCCTCTTTTTCTCCAGAAAATACAGCGGCATGTCCAAAGCTTCCTTTATGTGTTGATTGCTGTGTTCGACTTGGAAGTTTCAAATCTGATCTTTCGAGCAAACACGTTTGACTTTGACCTTCGTAAAAAAGTGAACTTACACCAAGATCAACACGAAGCACCTCACCTACCACATCTTTAGATGCATCTAAAAACAAAGCTTCTTTATATGCACCCATGCATATGGTCACATCTGCATGAAATGCTATAGGCATAAGAATGCCCGTCTCTCCTACGCCAGTAGGAATATCACAAGCGATCTTATGTGCTTTGATGGCATTGAGCTGATGCAAAATATGTTGTGTGTTTTCATCTAAATTTCGATTGAGCCCTGCACCAAAAAGTGCATCCACTACCACGTCTGCTGAGGGTAATATATCTACCGTTTTAAGTCCTAAAAAACTGGCACGTTCAAGCTGTACTTTTGCCATCGCTGAATGTAATTCAAAAGGTATATAAAGCTTTATCTCATAATCACCATGAAGCTGACGTGCCAATGCGATACCATCTGCACCATTGTTTCCTGTACCCGCTACTACGAGTACCGAAGCACCTAAAGGAAAATGTTTACGAATATAGTTTGCCATCCCTGCTGAAGCATGCTCCATGAGGATATCTTCACTTAGTCCGTAGGTCTCATAACATCTTCGATCCAAGGTATAACAGCTCTCAAATACTTTTTGCATTTCAACTCCTTCTACTCCTTCTATTTTATCACAAATTAATACTAACTCGATATAATCCCATTCATATTTATCTATCTTGGTCTAGCACCGGGAAATTTTGATAAGGAAGGGGGTGCTTTTCGATGCCAGGAATTATTTTAACACAACGTGACTCTTTTGATGACGCTTATAGAAAATTCAAAAGACAATGTGATAGAAACCTTATCGTGACAGAAGCTAGAGCTAGACAAAACCACGAAACTGAGACTGAAAAGAGAAAAAAAGAAAAGATTGCAACTCGCAAGAAAATCCTTAAAAAACTCTTCATGCTTAGAAGATACGAGTCTAGACTGTAATTTTTACAGCAGTGGGGCATCAGCCCTGCTACTCGACTTACTTTTTCATTCAAACCGCTACAAATTTCCCTTAACTCATTACACATTATTCAACTTTTCGCTAAAATGATCTCATATTTTCTCGAAGGTTTTCTTAATGACATTTACGACCACATTACAAAAAGACGCTATTAAAATTATGCTCCTGGGTTCTGGTGAACTGGGTAAAGAAGTTGCCATTGAAGCACAAAGACTAGGCATTGAAGTGGTTGCTGTAGACAAGTACGAGAATGCACCTGCACATCTTGTAGCAAATCGTTCTTATGCGATAGATATGCAAGACAAAGAAGCCGTACTTGCACTTATAGAAAAAGAGCAGCCTAGTTTTATCTTACCGGAAGTCGAAGCCATTAGCATTGCAGCACTTTTTGAAGCAGAAGCCAAAGGTTTTCATGTGATCCCAAATGCTGAAGCGGTCAACAAAACAATGAACCGTAAGAACATCCGTGTATTTGCTGCAGAAGAGCTAGGACTAAAAACAAGCGGGTATGAATTTGTCACTACACTTGATGGATTGAAAGCTGCAGGTGAACGCATAGGTTTCCCTTGTGTTATCAAACCGGTGATGAGTTCATCTGGTCATGGGCAAAGTATTGCCAGAACAGCAGATGATATAGAGCAGTCATGGGAGATCGCCAAAGAAGCACGAGGAGATGCCTCTGAACTCATCGTAGAAGAGTTCGTACCTTTTGACTATGAGATCACACTTTTAACCGTACGTAACGAAACAGGTACAACATTTTGTGAAGCCATCGGACATGTCCAAAAAGATGGAGACTTCATCCTTTCATGGCAGCCGATGCAAATGACTCCGGAAGCACTTCAAAAAGCGCAAGAGATCGCAAAAGCAGTGACTGATGGCCTGGGTGGCCGTGGTATCTTCGGTGTAGAGTTCTTTGTCAAAGATGACGAAGTCTACTTCTCAGAACTCAGTCCACGTCCTCATGATACAGGGATGGTGACACTTATCACACAAAGCCAGAGCCAGTTTGCCTTGCATATAAGAGCAGTACTTGGACTACCACTGGACTACACTACTTACGGTTCAGGTGCATGTGGTGCATACAAAGCCAAAAATGAAAGCCATAACCCTACACTTGAAGTACCGAACAGTGCCTTCACAAAAGACAGTTTTGTAAGGGTCTTTGGCAAACCGGAGTCACATGTAGGGCGTCGTATGGCCGTAAGCCTTGTATTGGACGAAGTAGAAGAGGCAAAAAGAAGAGCAACGCAGATCGTAGAGAGTATTTCAGACAAGTAAGATGAAAATAGATACCTCCACAGTAAGGAAAACAATGTATATTGTAAATGTTAAACCAATGGAGGAATCTAAATGAGAAAGCTCTCACTTAAAGGAATAACCTACCCTACAGACCTCAACCCCGGAGGAACTGCATTTGGCGGTTGGGTGATGTCCAAAATGGATAAAGCAGCAAGTGTCGTTGTAGCTGATATCATCAAATCTCCAGCTGTAACAGTAACCGTTTCAAGAATCAATTTTTTAAAACCCATCCATAACGGTGACATTTTCAGTATCTATACTGAGATCACTGCCATAGGAACGACTTCGATCACGATCTATGTTTCTGTTGAAATAAAAAACCTTGATACAAATAAAGAATATGAAGTCACCTCAGCCGAATTCAAATTTGTTGCCATAGACACACATGGAAAACCTGTCAATGTCCGTTCTGTTTTACGTGATGAGATAGATAAAGATATAAAACCCCTACTGTAACCTAAAGGAGACCCTATGAAAATTGTAATACTTGATGCCAAAACATTAGGTGATGACTTAGACCTTAGCCCATTGAATAGCTTTGGAGAAGTGATTTCCTATCAAACTACTTCCCCGGATGAAACACTTGAACGCATCCAGGTAGCAGACATTGTTATCACAAACAAAGTCGTTATTTCCGCTAACATAATGGAAGAAACACCAAGACTCAAACTGATCTGTATCGCAGCAACAGGCATGAATAATGTTGACTTGTCCGCTGCCAAATATAAAGGGATAGAAGTCAAAAACGTTGCAGGATATTCAACCAAAAGTGTTGTACAACATACCTTTGCCATGGCACTCTATTTACTTGAAAAAATGGCCTATTATGATGCTGTTGTCAAAAATACTTCATGGACTGAATCAGGACTTTTTACAGATGTAAGTCGTCCATTTTATGAGATCTCCGGGAAAAAATGGGGAATCATCGGTTTTGGGGCCATCGGACAGGAGGTCGCTAAGATAGCTACTGCATTTGGAGCCGAAATAAGTTACCATTCGACCAGTGGGAAGAATCTACATCATGCCTACCCGCATCAGAGCCTAGAATTTATTCTCAGAGACTGTGATATCATCTCTATTCATGCCCCTCTCAATGAAGATACCTATAACCTTATCAATGAGAACAACCTGCCTTATATAAAAGAGGATGCTATTCTTTTAAACTTGGGAAGAGGAGGGATCATCAATGAAACAGACTTGGCATTTGAACTTGACAGACGTACATTCTATGCTGGGTTAGATGTACTGGAACAAGAGCCTATGACGTTGAACAATAGACTCAATGAAGTCAAACACAAAGAGAGACTCCTTATCACTCCTCATATGGCTTGGGCAAGTATCGAAGCGAGAAAGAAGCTTCTTGAAGGTATTGTAAAAAATATTCACGTATTTATGGAGAAATAATGGTAGATGTACTGATCATCGGCTCAGGAGGTGCAGGACTCACAGCTGCACTTGCAGCAAAAAAAGAGGGTGCCTCTGTCACCATCGTAGGTAAAACCTACCCTACCAACTCACAAACTACTATGGCACAAGGGGGCATGAACGCCGCTCTTGGCAATGTAGGTGAAGACCATGTAAGTTCTCACATCGCAGATACCATCAAGTCTGCACACGGGCTTTGTAATGAAGATATGGTAAAACAGATGTGTGCAGATGCACCTGAAACCATAGCATGGCTAGAAAGTTTAGGTGTACCTTTTTCAAGACTGGATAACGGTAAGATCGGTACCCAGACCATAGCCCAGCGTCAAATGGGTGGTGCCTCCGCAAAACGTGCATGTTATGCACAAGACTACACAGGACTAAAAATACTCCACACCCTGTATGATACTTGTCTCAAAGAAGAGATAGACTTTTTAGACGAACACTATCTTCTTAATCTCATCATCCAAGAAGATACAGTCAAAGGCGCTACTTTTTTAGATATCCGCACAGGTGAAATCAAACAGATCCATGCAAAGTCTGTCGTCATGGCAACAGGCGGATATGGCTCACTCTATCATGGATTTACCACCAATGCCTATGGTTCTACCGGTGATGGTGTCGCTGCGGTACTGCGTGCAGGTGGAGCCGTATCTGATATGGAGTTCATACAATTCCACCCCACGGCACTCAAACACTCTTGTATTCTCATCTCTGAAAGTGCCAGGGGAGAAGGTGGATATCTGGTAAATGAATCAGGTGAACGTTTTGTAGATGAACTCAAACCCCGTGATGAAGTAGCACGTGCCATTTTCTCGCAAATGCAGGAAGAACAACGTGTATTTTTGGATGTACGCCATTTAGGAGAGGAGAAACTCATGGAGCTTCTTCCGCAAGAGATGGAACTATGTAAAATGCATGAACATGTTGATCCGGCAAAAGAGCTTATCCCTATCAAGCCTGTAGCGCATTACACTATGGGTGGGATAGACGTAGATCATGCTCTGGAAGTGAATGGGATCAAAGGATGCTTTGCTGTGGGTGAGTGTTCCAATGCCAAAGTACATGGTGCTAACCGTCTGGGAGGAAACTCTTTACTCGAAATCACGGCTTTTGGAAAACTTACAGGGAAAAATGCCTATACACACGCTAAGTATGCAAGTTCTGAACCCGCTGATGATACCCAGATACAAAAAGATACGGCAAAGATAGAAGCACTTTTCTCACAAGAAAAAAATATGAATTTTTATCCCTACAGAGAGATGCTAGGGAATCTTTTTTATGAAAAAGTGGGCATTGTCAGAGAAAATGATCAACTCCAAGAAGCACTCAATGAAGTGACCTCTATACAAGCCACCCAAAAAGAGATGGGTATTGCAGATAAAAGCCCTACAAATAACCAAAACCTCATCGACTTTTTGGAGTTTCAAAATGCCCTGATTCTGGCACCCACTATCATCTCTGCAGCCATTGCAAGAGATGAAAGCCGTGGAGCACACTACAAAGTTGGATTTGAATATGAGGATGACGCACTAAAAAAACATATTGTCCTTCAGTGGAAAAAGGAAGAAACATGCAAATAAAAATTCTTCGCTCTGAGACCAGTACCCACCAACTCTATACACTTCCTGCAGGAGAGATTCCTCTCTTGAATGCCTTGACCTACATTAAAGAGACACAAGATGCCACACTTACCTTTTCAGCTGGCTGTCGAGCATCAGTTTGCGGTACCTGTTCTGTACGTGTCAACGGAAGAGAAGAGCTCGCCTGTGCCTATAAAGTAAAACCCGGAGATATCATAGAACCACTTCAGTATCATCCTGTATTACGTGACCTCAGAGTAAACAAACACAAAGCCCAAGAGACCCTCTCTAAAAGTACGGCATGGCTGCACAGTTCACAAGAGGCTTCCCTCACACACAGTGATGAAAAACTTAGTGAAACACAAACTGACTGCATACTCTGTGACTCATGCTACTCTGCCTGTCCTGTCTATGCAGTAAACCCTGATTTTCTTGGGCCTTTTGCACTCACTCGAGCCTACCGCTACAGTACAGATAAACGTGAAGGTGATGCAAAAAACATCATAGATAACATTCAAACCAATGGTGTATGGGATTGTACTTTATGTGGAGAATGTACAGCTGTATGTCCAAAAGGGATAGACCCGAAGATGGATATCACTATGTTAAGAGGACGCTCTGTGCAAGAAGGCTACGATGATCCTTCTTTTGCTACACAAAGTTTTGGCACGCCAGATTTTGGCGGTGGAGGATTTGGGTTTGATCCCAATGCAGGGTTCTAGATATCTCTAGGATCCACGATCTTCCCTGCTATAGCAGAAGCGGCAGCCACAGCTGAATTTGCCAGGTATATCTCAGAAGTTCTGGCACCCATACGGCCTACGAAGTTACGGTTGGTTGTCGCGACACAGCGCTCGCCATCACCCAAGATACCCATATATCCACCCAAACATGCACCACACGTAGGGTTAGAAACCACTGCACCTGCATTAATAAGGATCTCCATCAAACCTTCGTGTTGTGCCTGAAGGAGTATCTTTTGTGTCGCAGGAGTCACGATCATACGTGTATGACGTGCAACTCTTTTGCCTTTCATGATCTCTGCTGCGATACGTAGATCTTCTATGCGTCCATTCGTACATGAACCTATCATCACCTGGTCTATTTTCAAGTCGTCTTCTACGGCTTGTTCTACAGGTTTACCGTTTGATGGTAAGAAAGGATACGCAATGACTGGTGAAAGTGCTGCTGTGTCTATTGTGATCTCTTGACAGTACTCAGCATCTGAGTCAGAAACATGGATCTTAGGTTCAGCTCTTAGTCCGCCATTGGCTTCTTTTCTCTCTTCAAGATATTTTAATGTTACATCATCTACTGCGAAGATACCATTTTTAGCACCCGCTTCGATGACCATATTCGCGATTGAAAATCTGTCTGCCATACCAAGATACTGGATCGCTTCACCTGTAAACTCAATAGCTTTATACAATGCGCCATCCACACCTATCTGGCGGATAAGTTCTAGAATAATATCTTTTCCATAAATGTGTTTACCCGGTTTACCTGTCAACTCTACTTTGATCGTCTCAGGAACTTTAAACCAGTTTCCACCCGTGATCATTCCGAAAGAGAGGTCTGTACTTCCCATACCTGTTGAGAAAGCACCAAGTGCTCCATGCGTACACGTGTGGCTATCTGCACCGATGATCACATCTCCAGGAAGCACAAGTCCTTTTTCAGGAAGCAAGGCATGCTCGATACCCATATCTTTTTCATCAAAAAAGTACTTCATATCATGCTTATAGGCAAAATCTCTAGAGATCTTAGCCTGATTTGCTGAGGCGATATCTTTTGCCGGTATATAGTGATCCATCACGATACAAAAGTTGTCCGGTCTGGCCATTTTTTCTGCCCCAGACTCTTCAAATGCTCTAATGGAGATAGGGGTCGTAATGTCATTCCCGATGATCATATCGATCTCCACTCTAACGATCTCTCCCGCATGTACTTCACGTCCTGCATGTTCTGAAAAGATCTTTTCTGTCATAGTTTGTGCCATAGGTTGTCCTTCGTTCTGCATAATGTATATAAATATTACGCGAATTATAGCGAAATAAAATTATGCTAGAATTCTATAACTATTTATTAGAAAGATCAGAATGAAATTATACGAACTCAAAGCTATCGCCAAACGTCTGAACGACTTTACATTTATCAGCCGTGCAAGACGTATTGAGGACAATACTCTGGAGTTGGTATTTGACAAGTCTGACAGCTATTTTTTCAACATGACCAGAGGGCACAGCTTCATTTACAAAGCCCCTTCACAAAGGCCGCTTCAAGGCTACAATGCACCTTTTGATACCCTGCTTCATTCCCTCATGGCTGCGAGCAAACTCATTGCAGTAGAGGTACCAAATGGGGATCGTATTTTACGTTTTACCCTGGCACCTAAAAGTTCTTATAAAGATAAGATCATCTACTTGCAGCTTGAATTTACAGGGAAAAATACCAATGCTATACTTATCGATGAAAACGAAGTCATTATCGAAGCCCTCAGACACATTGATGCAGATAGCTCTTTTCGTGTGATACGCCCAGGATTGGAACTTCTCCCCATTCCTCCTTTTGAGCGTGATGAAGAGGAAAAAGAGATCGTTGATATAGATGCCTTTCTTGAAGAACAATATCGCCAGACACAAGCCAAAAAACTTTTAGAGTTAAAAAAACAAAAACTTTCTCTTACGGCCAAAAAAAGTCAAAAACTTGATCAGCTTCTGAAGAAATTACCCAATGAAGAGAGTCTTGAACTTCAAGCCAAAGAATACAACAGCTATGGAAATCTCATCCTGGCAAACCTCTATCAGATAAAGCCCTATGACACCCAACTAAAGACCTATGATTTTGAGGGAAACGAGATCAGTCTCAAACTGCCTAAAAATATCAAAGTGAATCGTATGAGCGACTATTTTTTCAATCTTGCCAAACGGGCGAAAAATAAAGCCAAGAACATTCACATGGAAAAAGAGAACCTCCAAAGCAAAAAAGACTTCTATGACAACATTTACTATGCACTAGAACAGGCGAAAGAACCTTACGAACTCGAACTTCTTGTGCCAAAACGTGCAAAATCGCAACGTAAAAAAGAGAAGCTCAGAGAGGGAGAACTGTTCTGGATAGAAGATTACAAAGTCTTTGTTGGGAGGAACAGTAATGAAAACCAAAAACTACTTTCCCTGGCAAAAGCCAACGATCTCTGGATGCACATCCGTGATGTGCCCTCTTCCCATGTGATCATCAGAACCGATAAACAAAACCTTCCAGACTCAGTGATACAAGCTGCTGCAAAACTCTGTGTAGATTTTTCTGTTAAAAACCCTGGTGATTATGAAGTTGACTACACAAAACGAAAGTTTGTCAAAGTACAAGAGGGATCCAACGTGCTATACAACAAATATAACACGATCTCTGTTACCAAAGAGGGTGTAGAAATAAGAGTCTAGTCCCTTCTAATCCAAAGCGTGCTATAATATTCTTCATTTAAAAAACTAGGAAATGATGATGATAAAAATTTTTACAGACTATCAAGCACGATGGCTTACAGGCATTGGTTTATTGGCACTTGTAGGATTCATCGGCTGGGTCGATAACTTTTTTGTTATGTGGGCTTTTTTGGGTGTGGTGTATATCTTTGCTTTTTATGAAGCGATGAAACTTTTTAAACTTACAGGACCTTCGATGTATGTATGGGCGATAGTCCTGTGGCTCGTGGCATATTTCTACCCAAATCCTGATGATCTGTTCTTCTTTATGGCTGTCATATTTGCCTCTTCTCTTGCCTATTTTCATAATTTTGACAAAAGACTGCTACTCCCTTTCCTTTATCCGGTGAGTGGGATACTCTTTTTCCTTATCCTCTATCAGGACTTTGGTATCGCGTCTATGTTCTGGCTCCTTGTTACTGTAGCACTCACAGACGTAGGTGCATTTTTCACTGGGAAAGCTATAGGTAAAACTAAGTTTTCAGACACTTCTCCAAACAAAACACTCGAAGGTGTATTTGGTGGTATCACTGTTGCAACCATCGCTGGTAGTTTTGCCGGGCTCTATGTTGTTGAGTTATGGATCGCGATCATCGTCACACTTGTGACTTCTATCGCTTCAGTATTTGGAGACCTTTTTGAGTCTTATTTAAAGCGTGAAGCAGGTGTGAAAGATTCTGGTGACCTACTTCCTGGACATGGTGGTATCTTGGATAGGATAGACGGCTATCTCTTTGGTGCGGTCATCATGGTCATTGCACTTAGATCTTTGATTTAATCTATGTCAACCATCGTACTACTCGGTTCTACCGGCTCCATAGGGGTCAATACCCTCATCATTGCCAAACGCTACAACATTGCTATTGAAGCCCTGGTGGCAGGGAACAATATAACGCTCCTTAATCAGCAAATTAAGGAACATCAACCTAAAGTTGTCGCTATTGCCAATGAATCTGACAGAGCAAAAGTCGACCATCCACATGTTCTCTGTGGTGCACAAGGCATACTGGAACTCATTGAAATGTCGAAAAGTGACACCGTCGTCAATTCCTTAGTTGGCTATGCTGGCCTTGCACCGACACTCAAAGCCACAAGTCTTGGCAAAAGAGTTGCACTGGCAAACAAAGAGTCACTGGTGGTGGCTGGAGAGTTTATAGACATGTCACTCATCACACCTATTGATTCTGAGCACTTTGGACTCTGGTACCTTATGAATGAACGTCCTGTCTCCAAACTTTACATTACTGCAAGCGGGGGTGCTTTTAGAGACTGGGAACTGGACAAGATGAAAGATGCTACGTTCTCAGATGCACTGAAGCACCCCAACTGGTCCATGGGAAATAAGATCACCATAGATTCAGCTACTATGACCAATAAACTGTTTGAACTTTTAGAAGCCAAATGGCTCTTTGATACAAGCAATATCGATGCAGTGATAGAAAAAAAATCTATCATCCATGCACTTGTAGAATTTACAGACGGTTCCACCACTGCTCACTTTGCCGGTGTCGATATGAAACTGCCCATTGCTTTTGCACTAAGAGGTGAAGTAGAAGAAGCTATCTTGCCTCCCACAGATCTGCTCAGCATAGGTGCATTGGAATTTCTACCCATTGAAGCAGAGCGTTACCCTATCTGGAACATCAAAGAACACATCTTGGCACATCCTCATTTAGGTGTCGTGGTCAATGCCGCAAATGAAGAGGCGATCAAAGCATTCCAGAAGGAAAAATGTTCCTTCTTTGGAATGAGTGAGATGGTTTTGGATGCCTACAAAAAATTTGACACCGTCAAGGCATCAAACATCGATGAGATCATCCAATTAGATAAAGAGATAAGAACCTATGTCAACGCAAGATAAGGTACTCATTTTACATGGCTGGGGAGGAAGTGATGCCCCTCACTGGCAATCAGAATTGGCAGCAGCCATAGCCAAAGAGTATGGCACTGTCTCTTTTCCTTTACTGGACAACTGTCACTTTCCTAGCAAAAATAGATGGGTCAAACAACTCAAAGGGATACTTGAGGATTTCAAACCAAATACTGTCGTTTGCCACTCTCTAGCCAATACACTGTGGCTATGGCTCTGCCAAGAGGAAGAGTTCATGCAAGAGATATCTGAGATCAAAAGACTTTTTATGGTTTCCCCGCCAAGCCTTACCACTGAAGTAGATACCATCAAAACCTTTTTCCCTTGCACATTACCTGAAAACCTCAATGCCAAAGAGATACAGATGATCGTTTCTGACAACGACCCTTACATCAAAGCAGAAGAAGCCCAGACGATGGCAGATCATTATGATATCCCTCTAACTGTTATCAAAGATGCCGGACATATCAATGCCGACAGTGGTTACGGCAAATGGGAACTTATAGAAAAACTTGTATTGGACAGATCATGATCTTAAGTATCGAATCAAGCTGTGATGACAGCTCTATAGCCATCACTGATATAGCTACGAAAAAAGTGCTTTATCATAAAAAGATATCCCAGGAAAAAGAACACTCCTGTTATGGTGGTGTCGTTCCTGAACTTGCATCCAGACTACATGCTGTTGCACTTCCACAGATTCTCCAAGAAACAAAGCCCTACTTTGAAAAACTCAAAGCCATTGCGGTCACCAATCAGCCTGGACTGGGTGTCACCTTGCTTGAAGGCATAGCTATGGCAAAAACGCTAAGCACTCTGCTTGAGATACCTCTTATCCCCGTACATCACCTCAAAGGGCATATATACTCACTTTTTATAGAAAAAGAACCTATCATGCCTCTGCTTGTACTTCTCATCTCAGGAGGGCATACACAGGTCATCAGGGTTGAGAGTTTTGAGCACATGGAGATCTTGGCTACCAGCATGGATGATTCGGTAGGGGAAAGCTTTGACAAGTGTGCTAAAATGATGGGCTTAGGCTACCCTGGCGGACCGCTGATAGAAGCACTTGCATTGAAGGGAGATGAAAACCGTTTTGAACTCCCTATACCCCTACGCAACTCTCCATTGATCGCATTTTCACTTTCAGGGCTTAAAAATGCCGTGAGACTTCAAGTAGAAGCACTCGGTGGCAGTGACGGAATGCATGAACAAGACCGCGCTGATCTCTCTGCATCATTTCAAAAAGCGATCAAGCTTCACCTTCTTCAAAAAAGCAAAAAGATCTTTGCCAAAGAGAAGATCAAAGACTTTGCTATTGTAGGGGGAGCCTCTGCAAACAAATACATCCGAAATGCCTATCAAAACCTCTGTGATGAATTTGGGAAAACACTCCATGTTGCACCACTTGAATATTGTTCCGATAATGCTGCGATGATAGGACGATATGCGATCGAAGCCTATGAAAAAGAGCACTTTATTGACCCTAATGAAATCGATATTGTCAGTACTAAAAAACAACAAAGTGGCATGCTGCTGTAAATACGCTTTTAATCCCTCTCTCAACCTCGCTTTCCTAAGTTAGTTTTGGCTAAAATATATATACTTATACCCCCACAAAATGGAGTCTCAACATGGCAGAATATGGTGCTAGTAATATTAAAGTCCTTAAAGGACTAGAAGCGGTAAGAAAAAGACCTGGTATGTACATCGGTGACACCTCTACAAAAGGTCTTCACCACCTCGTATACGAAGTTGTAGATAACTCGATCGATGAAGCGATGGCAGGATATTGTGACACCATAAAAGTCACACTGACTAAAGCGGGTTCCGCGGTCATTGAAGATAATGGACGTGGTATCCCGGTAACCGAGCACCCTACCGAAAAAATATCTGCCGCCACTGTCGTATTGACAGTACTCCATGCCGGTGGTAAATTTGACAAAGATACTTACAAAGTCTCTGGTGGACTTCATGGTGTGGGTGTCTCAGTTGTAAATGCGCTCTCTAAAGATTTGTACCTTACTGTCTTCAAAGATGGTGAGATCCATGAACAATCATTTAAAGAAGGTATCCCGCAAGCTGTACTTGAGGCAACAGGTACAACAAGAAAGCATGGTACTAAAGTAGAGTTTTGGCCTGATGGCAGTATCTTCAAAGAGGGTGTCACTTTCCAAAAAGAGATCTTGATGAAAAGATTTAGAGAGCTCTGTTACCTCAATCCAAAGATCACGATCGACTTTAAAGATGAACGTGATGGGACAAAAGAACTCTATCATTTTGAAGGAGGTATCAAACAGTTTGTAGAAGATATGAACACCAAAGAGCCTCTTTCAACAGCACAGTTTTTTCAAGGAAAAGCAGATGATATTGAGATCGATATCGCACTTATGTACTGTGACGCAGACTCAGAAAAGTCACTCTCTTTTGTAAACAACATCAAAACCGCAGATGGCGGTACTCATGAAGCAGGTTTCAGAGCAGGACTTACACGTTCTATGTCGAGCTACATCGCTAAAAATGCAAATGCCAAAGAGAAAGGCACTAAAATTACTGGAGATGACTGTAAAGAAGGTCTGATCGCCATCGTTTCTGTGCGTGTTCCTGAACCACAGTTTGAAGGACAGACCAAAGGTAAACTGGGGTCTTCTTATGTACGTCCTTTAGTACAGAAATTCTTCTCTGAAAACTTCAACAAGTACCTTGAAGAACAACCGATAGAAGCGAAAGCCATTATGGCACAGGTACTTCTTGCAGCCAGAGGTAGAGATGCCGCCAAAAGAGCTAAAGATCTGGTAAAACGTAAAGACTCTATGAGTATCGGAACACTTCCGGGTAAATTGGCTGACTGTCAAAGTAAAGACCCTGAAATATCTGAGATTTACCTGGTGGAAGGGGATTCTGCTGGTGGTTCTGCTAAGCAAGGACGTGACAGAGTATTCCAAGCGATCCTTCCACTTAAAGGTAAGATCCTGAACGTTGAAAAAGCACGTTTGGAAAAGATCCTTAAATCTGATGAGATCAAAAATATGATCACTGCACTGGGGTGTGGTATCGGGGAAGAGTTTGATGAAGAGAAATTAAGATACCACAAAGTCATCATTATGACCGATGCCGATGTGGATGGATCTCACATTCAAACACTGCTTATGACATTTTTCTTTAGATTCTTAAAACCAGTGATAGAGAAGGGGTATCTCTACCTTGCACAGCCTCCGCTTTACCGTTACAAAAAAGGTAAAAATGAAGTCTATCTCAAAGATGAAAAATCTCTTAATGACTATCTTATTGAAAATGGTATCTCTGCTATTGAAAGTACAACTATGGGACAAGCAGACCTTGTGGACCTTTTCAAACTGGTAGCGTACTACCGTATGACACTTAAAGAGATAGAAAAACGTTTTGCATTACCCGAAGTACTTCGTTATATGATCGAAAATCCTGATGTGATCGGTACAGATAACAAAGCACTGGCAAAAACGATAGAAGCCTATATCGCAGAACTTGGTTATAACATCCTCAATAAAACCATTACGGATGATGTGATCCACCTCTTTGTACAAACCAATGATGGTCTTGAAGAACTCATCGTAGATGAAGTACTCTTTACGAACCCACACTATAATGAAGCGATACATATCCATCAAAAGATCGCTGACCACATTACAGATGAATTTAAAGACCAAGATCTTCTTACCCTCTTTGCTGAGGTTGAAAGTTCAGCCAAAAAAGGTGCATATATCCAACGTTATAAAGGTCTAGGTGAAATGAACCCTGAACAACTCTGGGAAACAACTATGACCCCAGAGAACAGAAGACTTTTACAAGTGACTATAGAAGATGATGAGAGTGCCAGTGATACATTCACACTCTTCATGGGCGATGAAGTGGAACCAAGAAGAAACTACATTGAAAGCCATGCTAAAGATGTAAAACACCTGGATGTTTAATGCTATACTCCGAAAAAGAAGAAAGAGGACGACGTTTTAGCCTGGCTCTACGAGCAGGTATCCCCGTACTCATTCTTATTTTTCTTGTCTTTTATACCACGATTTACCACGAAGAGACGATCACGATCACTCTACGTGATGGTGTATTGCTTGCTGCTATTACCTTTATAGCCATCTATTTTATCTACTTTTTAATGAATCTCAGTGTGCAAGAGACCTTGCTGGATGAAACCACACACGGCTTTAACAAAAAAACATTTATCAAAATGCTGCAGCACTCTCACCCAAAATCTCTCGTATGCATAAACATAGAAAACCTTTCATCCTTGAGTGAGAACTATAGTAGTGATCAAATTGATAATCTTCTCTATACCATTACGCGAAGAATAAATCTGATCTTTAAACAAAATGGATTAGATAAAGTCCTTATAGGAAGACATCGCGGTTCTGAATTCCTCATTGCACTCAATGAGAACCATGACAATATACAAGCTATTTTAGAAAAGATGATAGAAGAAAATAGCCGTATTAACAATATGGAAGTAGATTATAAATTTGCCATTATCACCAATACTGATGATGACTTTGAAAAAGCCATCGTACAACTAAAAGATATCATCACAAGTCAATCTGTAGGTAACAGTAAACAAAAGAATATGCATACGATCAAAGATGCAAAAGAACTTTCAAGCATAGAAAAAGATGTCATTGCAATCATACAAAAGAAAAAACTACTACTGACATTCAGGCCTTTACTCAATATCTCCAGCGATACCATAGATACATATGAAATCGCCGTCAAACTAAAATCAGAAAGCCATCAGGATATCTTACCTCGTGTATATCTGCCTATCATTAACCGTTTAGGTTTAGGTAGAGAATATGATCTGACACTTATTAAACATGTGATAGATCTTTTGCCTCTTGTAGATAAAACGATTTCATTCACATTCAACCTTTCACCTTTTTCTCTTAGAGATAGCTCTTTTCAAGAAAAACTGTTTGACTATTTAAAGGAAAAAAAAGTAGATCCATCACGCCTGATCATCCAGCTCTATGAACGTAAAACACACCATGATCTTAGCGGATACCTTAAGACCCTTAAAAATTTTAGGTCTCATGGCATAAGGATCTGTATCGATAATTTTGGTTCATCCAATGCTTCTATGGAATATATGAAACATTTTAAATTTGACATGGTCCAGTTTGACAGAGATTACGTAACACAGTTAGAGGATAAAACAACCCATGCTATGCTACACTCTTTGATCAATATGGCAAAAGATCTACAAGTACAAACGGTTGCCAAATGGGTGGATAATGAAAACCAAAAGAAGAAGCTGAAAACCCTTGGCATTAACTACATACAAGGGTTTGGCGTAAGCAAACCGATAGATGAAGAGACACTGATCAACAGATATAACTAAAGGAAAAATATGAAATACGGTGAAAAAGAGATACAAGAATTCGACATCAATAGTGAAGAGAACTATTGGCCCAATGAACATAAAAAAAACTATACGATCAATATAGAACTCCCTGAATTCATGTGTATGTGCCCACGCTCTGGTTATCCTGATTTTGCTACACTCAAACTCTCTTATGAACCAGACTTGAAAGTAATAGAGCTTAAAGCGCTCAAACTCTACATCAACACATTTATGACAAGACATATCTCACATGAGAATTCAGCAAATGAGATCTATGATGCACTTTACAGTAAACTAAAGCCTAAATCGATGAAACTCGTCGCGGATTTTAACCCTAGGGGGAATGTGCATACCGTGATAGAGATCGATAGTACAAAGAACTAAAACATTACAATTTGACATACATTTAAATTTTTTTCAAAAAATCTATTATGATACACTTATCTGAACAGTAAGGATATTGATGATAGATTTTCATGAAGTGATGCAAAGAGTTAAACAGATCCTCTCTTCACAAACCAAGAAAGAAAAGATACTGGACCGAGATATAGCAGACTCCCTCGATCTTCATCCCCAATACTTCGCAGTGATCAAAAGACGTAAAAAGATCCCTTATGAATCACTGGCTCATTTTTGCAAAGAGCATAAAATCAGTATGAACTGGATATTATTGGCACAGAAACCTCAATATTTGACCTAAGTATTATTTATAGATATAATAAAATGTAAGAAAATATTATTAAGGGGAACACATGAGTAAACTAGATGAAAAAGTTGAACACTATATTGCTGCTTCAAAAGAGTTGGGGTTAGATCTCTCTGATGACCTTATTGCTAAAGTAACAGCAGGCTTAGGACCATCAATCTATAAGCAGGATGCTGAAACAGTATCATGTTCGGACAGTTCAGAACTTGACACCGTCAAAAAGAATTTCTTAGGAAATAAACTTGGGGTTGATGCAGATGATGCTACTTTGGATGCTGCTGTCAAAGGAGTGTGTGAAGCGATGGGAACTTCAAACAGACATAAATACAGAGCCCTCTTCTATGCACTTTTAACTAAAGAGTTTGGGAAAGAGTCTGTTTACGCATAAGTAAAAAAGAAGTTTTATATCTTGATAAACAAGATATATCTCTTCTCCTCATCATTCTTACCAAATCCAACGATCTCCATATCTTTATACTCTGCATTGACGTCCATTTTAAGCTCAAACATCATCGCATCCATATCAAGTATCAAGATTGATGGAATAAGCTCTCCTATGGTTAATCTCTTATCGCTACCATCTATTTTAAATGTAAGTTGTCTCTTATCTTCTTCTAAGTTCGCTGTACTTAAAGTTGCCTCCCCTGCATAGATGAGTTTAGTGCTATCATTTTCATCCGTTTTTAATAATCCAGCAGTGACCACATAATCTTCATGATTTCCTATCTGTTCTCTAACATCTTCTATAAGATCAATAATAACTTTCATGATTTTCCTTTAAATACTATTGTATGCTAATTTAAAATTAAAATAAAATAATACTAAAATGATTAAATTGTTAAAGTTTTTCTTGAGTTGTATTCAGGTTTGAATGTTTGGGTAAAGAAGCTTACTGAGGGTAAGTGACTGCACCCATCATTCAAAGATGGATGCAAACCAGGGAAAAGATTAACTATTTCTCTTTTCAATGATCTCTTTAGATACATTAGATGGAACTTCATCATAGTGATCGAATTCCATAGCATACGTTGCACGACCTTGAGTCATTGAACGTAGGTCTGTTGAGTATCCAAACATTTCTGAAAGTGGAACAAATGCGTTAACGATTTTGTTTCCAGCTCTATCATCCATACCTGATACTTGACCACGTCTTTTAGCAACATCACCAATAACGTCACCCATATAATCTTCAGGTACTTCAACTTCAACTTTCATTAGTGGTTCCAAGATAACTGGATTTGCTTCTCTACAACCATCTCTGAATCCCATTGAACCAGCAAGTTTAAACGCCATTTCAGATGAATCGACATCATGGTAAGAACCATCATATACTGTTACTTTAACATCTTCTACAGGGTAACCCGCTTGTATACCTCTAGCCATTGATTCTTGAACACCTTTGTTTACCGGCTGAATAAATTCTTTTGGAATAACTCCACCTTTAACTTCATCAACAAACTCGTAACCAAAACCTGGTTCTTGTGGCTCGATTCTAAGGTAAACGTGACCAAATTGTCCACGACCACCTGATTGTTTAGCGTACTTGTATTCTTTTTCTACAGATTTTCTAATAGTCTCACGGTATGCAACTTGTGGTGCACCAACTTCCGCTTCAACTTTAAACTCTCTTTTCATTCTGTCTACAAGGATCTCAAGGTGAAGCTCACCCATTCCTGAGATGATCGTTTGACCAGACTCTTCATCTGTAGCAACACGGAAAGATGGATCCTCTGCAGCAAGTTTACTAAGTGCAATTCCCATTTTCTCTTGGTCAGCTTTTGTTTTAGGTTCAACCGCAACAGAGATAACCGGATCCGGGAAATCCATTCTCTCAAGTACCACTTTATCTTTATCTGAACAAAGTGTATCACCAGTAGTTGTATTTTTAAGACCAACAACCGCACCGATCTCACCAGCGTAGATCTCAGATACTTCTTCACGTTTGATCGCGTGCATTTTCATGATACGACCGATACGTTCTTTTTTCTCTTTAGTTGAGTTAAGCACGTAAGAACCTGACTCCAAAGAACCACGGTATACACGGATAAATGTCAATTGACCAACAAATGGGTCTGTCATGATCTTAAATGCAAGTGAAGCAAACTCACCGTCATCTGTAGATTCAACAATGACTTCTTTTTCTTCATCTTCCATCATAGTACCCTTGATCGCAGGTGCTTCTACTGGAGATGGAAGGTATTCAACAACAGCGTCAAGTAGAGTTTGAACACCTTTGTTTTTAAATGCAGAACCAACAGTCATAGGAACAATATGCATACCGATAGTAGCAGCTTTAATTCCAGCTATGATCTCATCTTCTGAAAGTTCTTCACCTTCCATGTATTTTTCCATAAGTGCGTCATTACCATCAGCTTCAGAAATCTTCTCAATTAACGATTCACGATACTTTTCTGATACCTCGATCATATCTTCAGGAATTTCTTCTACATGGTAGTTAGAACCCATAGCAGCATCTTGATCCCAAACGATCGCTTTCATTTTTACAAGGTCAACAACACCTTGGAAGTTTTCTTCAGCGCCGATTGGAAGTTGAATTGGAACAGGGTTACCTTTTAGTCTCTCAACAATTTGTCTTTCAACTTCGTAAAAGTCTGAACCTGTTCTATCGTACTTATTTACAAATACAATTGATGGTACACCATAACGGTTTCTTTGTCTCCATACTGTCTCAGATTGTGGTTGAACCCCACCAACAGCACAGAATACAGATACTGCACCATCAAGTACTCTCATAGAACGTTCAACTTCAATGGTGAAGTCAACGTGTCCCGGAGTATCAATAATGTTAATTTGTTTACCAGCCCATTCACAAGTTGTAGCAGCAGAAGTAATTGTAATACCTCTTTCCTGCTCTTGCTCCATCCAGTCCATTGTTGCAGCACCATCATGTACTTCACCAATTTTATGTTCAACACCTGTATAGAAAAGAATTCTTTCAGTTGTTGTTGTTTTACCTGCATCAATGTGCGCAGCAATACCGATGTTTCTTACGTCGTTAAGTTTGTGCGTTCTTGCCATAACTTAGTCCCTTACCATCTATAGTGAGCAAATGCTTTGTTAGCTTCTGCCATTTTATACGTATCTTCTTTCTTTTTGAAAGCAGAACCTTTTTCTGTTGCAGCGTCCATAAGTTCATTACTTAAACGCTCCATCATAGTTCTTTCATTTCTTTTTCTAGCTGCATCAACGATCCATCTGATTCCCAGTGATTGTTGTCTTACGGGTCTTACTTCTATAGGCACCTGGTACGTTGCACCACCTACTCTTCTTGATTTTACTTCCATTACAGGTTTGACGTTATCCATCGCTTTGTTGAATACTTCAATACCTTTTTCACCAGATTTTGATTCAATTCTCTCTAACGCAGCATACATTACTTTTTGCGCTGTGCTTTTCTTACCATCAAGCATTACTGCATTGATGAACTTTGTTAATACTTTAGAACCGTGTACTGGATCTGGCAATACCGGTCTAACGGGAGCTTTTCTTCTTCTCATTATTTTTCCTCTTCAATCTTTATTGTTGATTTACTCAAGTCTTGTCCCCTAAGGATAAATGACAACACCTGTTTCAAGTCTATCTCTAGACTAAACTTTTACTTTAACGCGTTTAAATAATCCCAGATTATTTAGGTTTTTTAGTACCGTACTTAGATCTTGCAACTGTTCTTCCAGTTACACCTGAAGCATCTAGTGCACCACGAACAATGTGATACTTAACACCAGGTAAATCTTTAATTCTTCCGCCTCTTACAAGTACGATAGAGTGTTCTTGAAGGTTGTGACCCTCACCACCGATGTATGAGATAACTTCAAAACCACTTGTCAATCTTACTTTAGCAACTTTTCTAAGTGCTGAGTTAGGTTTCTTTGGTGTTGTAGTATATACTCTGGTACATACGCCTCTTCTTTGAGGACATTTTACGAGTGCAGGTGATTTTGATTTTTTCACTTGCTTTTTACGTTCTTTACGAATCAATTGATTAATTGTAGGCAAATCGTTTCCTTTCTGGTTAGTTTGAATTGAGATCATATCTCTTGAATCTGGGTTCTTACACCACATAAAAACGCTCATTTTGAATGCTTTTATCTGGACTAATCGCGCAGATTTTTGGAGGCATATTATATCGAAAAATTCTTTAGAAATTCTTATATTTTAAAGGGAGAGAGTTTATAGAAAGATTTATACTGTTTCTAGCCTAGACTAGAAACAGTGTGCAGAAATTACTCTGCAGCTGTAAATTTGATATTATCATTATCGATCATACCTGTACCCACAGGGATAAGACGCCCGATAACAACATTCTCTTTAAGATCTTCAAGCGCATCTACTGTTCCTGCTATAGATGCAGAAGTAAGTACTTTAGTCGTATCCTGGAATGATGCAGCAGAGATAATACTGTCTGCACCAACCGCTGAACGTGTAATACCTACAAGCATTGGCTCCGCGATCGAAGGTTCACCACCAAGTTTGATCACTGCTTCATTTTCTTCTTGGAACTTACGACGAGACACAATATCTCCAGCGATAAACTTAGAGTCACCGCTCTCAACGACTTTTACTTGTCTCATCATTTGAGAGGTAACGATCTCGATGTGTTTATCTGAGATATTAACCCCTTGTCTACGATATACCATTTGTACTTCAGATACAATGTATTCATACAATGCTTTTTCACCAAGAGCGGCAAGGATATCATGACTTGAGACAATACCGTCAGTCAATTTCTCACCTGCGTGTACATATTCTCCAGTGTGTACAAGAGCTACCTTATTCTTATCGATGAACTGTTCAGTTACCTGATTATTGTCACCAGAAATAATAAGTCTCTCTTTACCACGTAGTGGCTTACCAAAGCTTACTACACCATCGATCTGTGCGATAAGAGCAATATCTTTAGGACGTCTAGCCTCAAAGAGTTCAGAAACTCTTGGAAGACCCCCGGTAATATCTTTTGACTTGATCGCTGCTTTTGGTGTTTTTGCCAAGATATCTGCGATACTTACATCATCACCATCTTGAACAAAAAGAATCGTCTTCGCATCAAGCTGATAACGAATTAACTCTCCACCTTCCGTTGCTAGAACGATTGCTGGTTTATATGCTGCAGGAATATATTCGTTAAGCTCAAGTCTTGTATCCCCTGTTACCTCATCAAACTGTTCAACAACCGTAACACCTGGAATAATATCTTCAAACTTCAGTTTTCCTTGCTGTTCAGCAATAATAGGCTCTGAATATGGGTCCCATTCAGCGATCACTACATGTGCAGATGTTTCAGGAGCTGAAAGCAGGTCACCTCTTTGAACGATAGCATCATTATCCACTTTTACTACAGATCCTCTTGAGATATAGTGTCTTGCTGCTTCTCTGTTGTTTTCATCAACAACAACCGCAAAGAGACCTTTTTCTACTACTTTTGTACCCTCAGTAATTTCCGTATGTGCTTCGAGGTAATCCCCTTTAAGCAAGAAGAATTTCACTTTACCTTTTGACTCAGATATTACGTTCTGTGTCACTGGAGCACCATCTTCAACTTTAAGTTCAGAAGCAAATGGCACACGGCTTGGTACAGACCAACCTTCATTGATCACTTCAACAATAGAGTCACCCTCTTTTACTTTATCTCCATCTTGTAGCGGTAAGAAAAGTTTTCCTTCAACTTTACCTGCAACACCTGCAAGTTCATTTGATTTAGCCACATCAGATTTTCTAAGGTTATACTTCACTTCATCTGCACTACCTGCATTTACAGAGATCACATACTCGTCATGTGTCACCACAAGAGAAAGAGTACCGTCTACCACTGCTTTGATCTTAGGTTCAACCAAAAGAACACCTGCATTTCTTCTGTTAGCAACGATAAGGTTACCATCTCTGTTACGATATACATTCAAGTTATAGTATCGAATGAAACCTTCTTTACTTGCGATAACCTGTCTATCTTCTTTACCTGCTGTTGCTGTACCACCCGTGTGGAATGTACGTAGTGTCAGCTGTGTACCTGGCTCACCAATAGATTGTGCAGCAATTACACCTACAGCTTCTCCACGTTTCACTATTTTGTTATCAGCCATATTCAGACCGTAACATTTTGCACAGATACCTTTTGGTGCTTTACATGATGATGGTGCTCTCATAACCACTGAACGTACCCCAGCATCTTGTACTCTTGAAGCAGTCTCTTCGTCTATCATCGTACCTTCACTTACCAATACTTCCGATGTAATAGGATCAATAATATCTTCAGCAAGCACTCTACCATAGATACGGTCTGCCAATGGCTCGATCATTTCATTACCCACAACGATATCAGATACTTCTACACCTTCATGTGTACCACAATCCGTCATAGCGATCTTCACATTTTGTGCAACATCGATCAGTTTTCTTGTTAAGTAACCCGCATTCGCCGTCTTAAGTGCTGTATCAGCAAGACCTTTTCTCGCACCGTGTGTTGAAATAAAGTACTCAAGTACATTTAGACCTTCACGGAAGTTTGACGTAATAGGTGTTTCAATAATTGACCCATCTGATTTCGCCATAAGACCCCTCATACCAGAAAGCTGTCTGATCTGAGCTGCAGAACCTCTCGCTCCAGAGTCTGCCATCATATGAACCGAGTTAAATCCGTCTTTATCTGCTTTGATCAATCCCATAAGACCTTCAGCAATACCATTGTTCGCATCCGTCCAGATATCGATAATTTTGTTATAACGTTCTTGATCCGTTAAAAGACCCGCACCAAATTGTCTCTGGATCTCTTTTACTTCTTCTTTTGCAGAGACAACTCTCCCTACTTTCATCTCAGGGATCTTAATATCATCAATAGAGATTGAAACCCCTACTTTCGTTGCATATTTGAAACCCATATCCTTAAGGTTATCAAGGAAACCGGCTGTTTCAGAAACACCACCTATTTTATAGATATAGTCAACTAAAACACCAATATCTTTTTTCTTCAGTACTTTGTTCCAGTACTTTTCAGGTACATAATCAGGGATAATTGATTTTAAGATCAATCTACCCGCTGTTGATTTTGCAATGTGCCCATCGATCACTGTTCTGATACGTGCATTAAGATCAAGGGACTGCTGTTCAAATGCAATTTCCACTTCTTCTACGTTTGCAAACAGTTTATGTTCACCTTTTACATCATTCTTCTCAAGTGTTAGGTAATAAAGACCTAAGATCATATCTTGTGAAGGTACGGCGATCGCTTTACCTGATGCTGGAAGCAAGATGTTCATGGATGCAAGCATCAATACTTTTGCTTCAGCAATCGCTTCATCCGAAAGTGGTACGTGTACCGCCATCTGATCCCCATCGAAGTCGGCGTTGAATGCAGAACAAACCAATGGATGCAATTGAATCGCTTTACCCTCGATCAGTCTTGGGTGGAATGCCTGAATAGAAAGTTTGTGAAGCGTTGGTGCACGGTTCAATAAGATAGGATAGTTATCAACTACCTCTTCTAAACACTCCCATACTTCATTCTCTTGCTTTTCGATCATCTTTTTGGCTTGTTTGAGTGTTGTTGCATACCCTTTTTCTTCAAGCTTTGCCATCAAATGCGGCTTAAAGAGTTCGATCGCCATTTTCTTTGGTAATCCACACTGATCCATACGTAGATCCGGACCAACAACGATAACAGAACGACCAGAGAAGTCGACCCTTTTACCAAGAAGGTTTTGTCTAAAACGACCTTGTTTACCCTTGATCACTTCAGAAAGTGACTTCAGTGGTCTTTTATTCGCACCCTTAACTGCATTTCCTCTTCTACCATTATCAAAAAGTGCATCTACTGCTTCTTGAAGCATACGCTTTTCGTTTCTAACAATAATTTCAGGGGCATCAAGTTCTACTAGTCTTTTAAGTCTCTGGTTTCTGTTGATCACTCTTCTATAAAGGTCATTTACATCAGAAACAGCGAACTTGCCGCCGTCAAGACTTACAAGAGGTCTTAGGTCCGGTGGAAGTACCGGCAGTTGAGTCAACATCATCCACTCTGGTCTGTTACCTGAGTGAAGGAAAGCTTCGATCACTTTAAGACGTTTTACGATCGTCTTTCTTTTTGCTTCAGATTTTGTTGCTTCAATATCAAGTTTCAGTTGTGTAAACATTTCAACAAGATCAAGGTCTGCAAGGAGTTCTTGGATAACCTCTCCACCCATTCTTGCATCTAGATCTGTATCACCAAAACGTTGATTGATCTGTTGATACTGCTCTTCATTCAATACATCATATTTTGCTAACGGGTTTAGACCTTCACTATCATAACTTGCTTCACCCGGCGTTTTAACGATATATGCTTCATAGTAAAGTACTCTCTCAAGGTCTTTCATCTTTACACCCAAAAGTGTACCGATACGTGATGGAAGTGATGAAACATACCAAATATGTGCTACTGGTGCGATAAGATCAATATGCCCCATACGGGTTCTTCTTACCTTAGAAGTCGTTACCTCAACCCCACATTTCTCACATACTACACCTTTATAACGCATCTTTTTGTATTTACCACAAAGACACTCATAATCTCTGATGGGTCCAAAGATCTTCGCACAGAAGAGACCGTCTCTTTCTGGCTTAAGGGTTCTATAGTTGATCGTTTCCGGTTTTTTTACTTCACCGTAACTCCATGAAAGTACTTTTTCCGGACTTGCAACTCTAAGCTGTAAGGCTGCTATATCATTTGGTCTTTCTTCGCTGTTAAGATCTATTAGTGTTAAATTCTCTAAAAACTTACTCATCTTCACTCTCCACTTCTTTTTTGCTCTCATATAATTCTGTATCAAGACCTAGTGCTTGAAGCTCTTTTGTCAATACGAACATCGTTTCAGGTACACCTGATTCCGGTACAGCTTCACCTTTTGTGATCGCTCTATATGCTCGGGCTCTACCTTCAACATCATCCGATTTAATGGTCAGCATCTCTTTAAGCGTATGTGCTGCACCATAGGCTTCAAGTGCCCATACTTCCATCTCTCCAAATCTTTGTCCACCAAAGAGTGCCTTACCACCCACCGGTTGTTGTGTAACAAGTGAGTAAGGTCCAGTTGAACGGGCATGCACTTTTTCATCTACTAAGTGATGGAGTTTCAGCATATACATATATCCTACATTGACTCTTTCTATCATCGCTTCACCCGTTTTACCGTCAAAGAGTTTCATCTTTCCATCAGAATCCATCTTCGCCATTTCAAATAGCTTATCAAACTCAGCTTGGTTCGTTCCCTCAAATACTGGTGCAGCAAACTTCACACCTGTTGACCAATCTCTACCATATTTGATCAACTCTTCATCACTCATAGTTGTCAATAGTTCTTTCGCATTCATCAATTTTGCAACATCTGCAATAGCGATCATCTTTTCTCTAAGGTCTTTGATGAAACTCTCTTGCTGATTTACGAACATCTCTTCTATTTGTTCACCGAGATTCTTACCAACCAATCCTAAATGCACTTCAAGGATCTGTCCGATGTTCATACGAGAAGGTACCCCTAGTGGATTCAAGATAAGATCAACCGGTCTTCCATCTTCCTGGTATGGCATATCGATCTCTGGTACGATATTAGAAACAATACCTTTGTTTCCGTGACGTCCAGCCATTTTATCTCCTACTTTGAGCTTTCTCTTCGTAGCGATGTAAATTTTTACAAGTTTCGTTACACCTGAAGGAAGAATGTCATCTTTTTCGAGGACAGCCAATTTCTCTTCATGTTCGATTTTTAATCTCTTCTTTTGTTTCAAGAAGTAGTTTTTCAATGACTCATACTCATTTTGTACATCATCAGTATAAGATTGAACTACACCTCTTAGTGCAAATCTGTTTACACCCTTGATCGTCTCTTCATCGATCTTAGATCCTGATGCATACTCATTTTCACCGATAGTTACAGCTTTAACCAATTCTTGTCCTGCAAGATAATTAGCGATACGTAAGATCTCTTCTCTGTCTATCATAAGAAGTTGATCATGGTGGTCACCATCTAGAACGGCCTTCTCTTCTTCATATGCTTGGATCGCACGTGCATCTTTTTCATAACCTTTTTTCGTAAAGACTTTGATATCAACAACGACACCTTCCATAGAGGCAGGACAGTAAAGTGATTTATTGACAACATGTCCTGCTTTTTCACCAAAGATCGCTCTTAATAATCTCTCTTCAGGTGTTGGTTTGATCTCACCTTTAGGACTTACTTTACCTACAAGGATCATACCAGGTTTGACATACGTACCAATTTGTACAATACCACTTTCATCTAAGTGAAGTAGCTCATCTTCACGGATATTCGGGATATCACGTGTAATCTCTTCAGTACCATGTTTAAGTTCTCTTGCTTCTACTTCTTTTTCATAGGTATGTACTGAAGTAAATGTGTCTTCACGAATAAGTTTTTCAGAGATGATCACTGCATCCTCATAGTTATATCCATACCAAGGCATAAATGCAACACGGATATTTTTACCAATAGCAAGCTCACCCTGATCCATGTTGGCACCATCTCCGATCACTTGTAGTGCGTCGACTTTATCACCAAGTTTTACAACTGGTGTTTGTGTAAATGTCGTGTTTTGATTCGTTCTCATGTTCTTTTCAAGTGGATAATGGTCTATAAATACACCGCTCTCATCTTCACCCATGACATAAATGTTCTTCGCATCTACTTTCTCAACTGTACCTGGTCTTTTTGCTTTTACACATTCCCACGCATCACGGCTTACGATAGCTTCCATACCTGTACCAACTACCGGAGCTTCCGTTTTAAGAAGAGGTACTGCTTGACGTTGCATGTTTGAACCCATAAGTGCACGGTTCGCATCATCATGTTCCAAGAATGGAATCAATGCTGCTGCTGAACCAGAGATCATAAGTGGTGAAATATCGATAAGATCAACTCTTTCCGCTTCGTTAAGCTCGATGTTCCCGTTCAGTCTAGTCTCAATAAGATCCTCAACAATTCGCCCATCTTCACTTACTACAGTAGATGCTGGAGCGATACATTTATCTTCTTCCTGAGTCGCAGTAATATATACGATCTCATCTGTGACCTGACAATCTTTTACCACTTTATATGGTGCTTCAATAAACCCATGCTCATTTACTTTTGAATAGGTTGCAAGCGTATTGATAAGACCAATATTTTGACCCTCAGGCGTCTCAATAGGACAAATACGACCATAATGTGTCGGGTGTACATCCCTTACTTCAAATCCAGCTCTCTCTTTTACAAGACCACCCTCACCAAGTGCAGAAAGTCTTCTTTTATGTGTTACTTCTGAAAGTGGGTTTGTCTGATCCATAAACTGTGAAAGTTGTCCAGATGAGAAAAATTCCAAGATCGTATTGGTGATCATTTTAGAGTTTACCAAGTCATGTGGCATTAATTCATCTAGTGTGCCTGATACAGTGGTCATCTTGTCTTTGATCGCTTTTTGCATCTTCACAAGACCATTATGAAGTTCATTACCAAGAAGCTCACCGATCGCTCTAATTCTTCTGTTACCTAAGTGGTCTCTATCATCAATGTGACCTTGACCATTCTTTACTTTAATAAGATATTTCACCGTATTAATAAGGTCTTCTGCTGTAAGAACCGTAGCATATTCAGGGATATCCAATCCTAGTTTATGGTTCATTTTCATACGACCGACTTTTGTTAGGTCATATCTTTCCGGGTCGAAGAAAAGTTGCTGTAAGAATGCTTTAGCGGCATCAGGTGTAACAGGCTCACCTGGTCTCATTACTTTGTAGATACGGATCGCTGAAAGTACATTTTCATCATCTATCTGTTCTGTTTGCTTTAAGAGTCTTAAGCTTTCGTTATCAGCAACAAATGCATTGATGATCGACATATCTGCACCGTCTGCAAGATCATTGATGATCTCGATTGTTTCAATACCTTCTTCGATCATTTTTTTAAGTTTATTTTCATCCAAAGGTGTGACAACATCATAAAGTACTTCACCACTCTCCTGATCAATAATTGGCTTAGCCAAGTGTCTCTCCATAAGTACTTCAAGCGGATATTCGATCCACTCTAGTCCCTCTTCAATAAGTTTCTTTGCTTTTGTTTTAGTCAGTCTTTTACCTGCATTTACAACAATGTTACCATCGATGTCTCTGACATCATATTCTGCTCTACCAGAGAAGTCATCCGCATCAAACTTAACAAGGAATCTGTTATCTTTGATACTGATCTCTTTTGTTGAATAGAATAGTTTTACAATATCATCTTTAGAGTAGTCCAATGCTCTAAATAGGATCGTTACAGGGATCTTTCTTCTTTTGTTGATACGTGCATACAAGATATCTTTAGAATCGTATTCAAAATACAACCATGAACCACGATCTGGAATGATCTGTGCAGAATAAAGCATACCACTTCCAACAGTCGTTCCCTCTTCTTCTTTAAAAATAACACCCGGTGATCTATGAAGTTGGTTTACGATAACTCTTTCAACACCGTTCACAACAAATGATGTTCTATCTGTCATCAAAGGAATATCACGTACGAAAACTGCTTGTTCTTTGATCTCTTTTGGATCAAGTTTTTCACCGGTTTTCTCATCTCTGTTCCAAATTGTCAATGCAATGTTCATCTTGAGAGATACAGAATAGGTTAATCCTCTCTCCATACACTCTCTAACAGTATATTTTGGTTTGACGACTTCAGAGTTTTTATAGGTTAAGGTAAGTCTGTTTTGTTGATCATGAATAGGGAAAGCGGATCTAAAAACTTTCTCTAATGTAGAGTTTTTTCTGTCTTTTTCACCTAACATTAAAAAGTTTTCATAACTTTTTTGTTGAAGTTGGAGCAAGTTTGGGATTTCGATTTCTCTTGGTGTTTTTGAAAAGTCAACACGAAGTCTGTTACCAGAATGTAAAGAATTTAACATGGGTTATCCTTATTTCGGTTTAGTTTGGTTTATGTAGAATGTTTAATGTGTATATTGGGTATACAAAAAAACTATTGACACGAGGGTATGAAAATGTCTCCGAATAGTTTATCGCTATATCCAATGAGGTTGGAACATGAGCCTAGGCAAATAGCCTAGACTCTCTCAAATAAGAATGCTTATTTAAGCTCACAAGAAGCACCAGCTTCTTCGATTTGTTTTTTGAACTCTTCTGCTTCTTCTTTAGAAACACCTTCTTTAAGTACAGATGGAGTTTCTTCAACAGCGGCTTTCGCTTCTTTAAGACCAAGACCAGTGATCGCTCTTACTGCTTTAATAGCATTGATTTTCTTAGCACCTGCATCTGTAAGTACTACGTCAAACTCTGTTTGCTCTTCAGCAGCTTCGCCACCAGCAGCTGCACCACCACCAGCTACTACTGTAGCTTGTGCAGATACACCAAATTTTTCTTCAAATTCTTTTACAAGCTCAGAAAGCTCAAGTACTGACATGTTTGAGATAAACTCAAGAACATCTTCTTTAGTTGTTGCCATAATTAATTCCTTAAATTATAATTCATATGATATGAAACATCTTACAGTTTCAAATTAAAAGAGCCCCGTGGCTCTCACCACTCTATGCTTCTTCTTCTTTTTTAGTTGCAAGTGCTTGCATACCAATTGTAAAGTTTTGTACCGGTGCATTCCAAACATTAAGGAGCATACCAAGAAGGACATCTCTAGTAGGAAGTTTAGCCATTGCATTAATGGTATCCATACTAGCAACTTCACCCTTGATCAAACCAGTTTTGATTGAAAAACTTTGTTTAAAGTCTGTTGCTGCTTTGTCAGCGATCTTACAAGGTGTAACTTGTGCATCACCCCAGATTACAAGGTTTGTATCTGTAAATTCAATATCTTCACATCCTGCATCTTTTAATGCGATACGTGCCAATTTATTCTTTACTACCTGGACTTTAGTATCTTCATCTTTAGCAAGATTTCTTACGATCTCAAGATTTTCAACAGTCATACCCTTATAATCACAAACAATAATGGCGCCAGCGTCTTTAAACTCTGCTGCCATCTCTGCAACTAACTCTTCTTTTCTAGTTCTAGTCATATAATTCTCCTTTCGATCTCTAAAAGGGTTCCATAAAGGACCATATACTCTTTCAAATATATTAATTAAGCTTTCGCCCCTCTTATCTTCAATCTAAGATTTATGAGTAGTAAAAATTACCCTCAAACAAAAACTAACATAGTAATTCTTGTTTGAAAATAATATAAAGAGGGCGTATACCCTCTTTATACATGAATTATTTAATATCCATTACTTCAGATGTATCAAGTGTAATTGATGGGCTCATCGTCAATGAAATAGCTGCATTAGTAATATATCTACCTTTTGCAGATGCAGGTTTTGCTTTATTAACCGTTTCAAGAAGCGTTACAAAGTTCTCTTTGATTTGCGCTTCTGAAAAAGAAACTTTACCAATACCAGCGTGTATGTTACCTTTTTTGTCTACTCTAAAGTTAACTTGTCCACCTTTGGCATTTTCAACTGCCTTAGCAACATCCATAGTTACTGTACCAGTCTTAGGGTTAGGCATAAGACCTTTTGGCCCAAGGATTCTTGCTACTTTACCAAGAACACCCATCATATCAGGTGTCGAGATAACGATATCAAAATCGATGTTACCTGCTTGAATAGATTCAATAAGCTCTGTAGAACCTACCAAATCTGCACCTGCTGCTTTAGCTTCATCTGCTTTAGCGTCTTTTGCAAATACTGCTACTCTTACTTTTTTACCAGTTCCATTAGGAAGAACAACTGATCCTCTAACCATTTGATCTGCATGTCTTGGGTCAACGTTCAAGTTTAGTGCAACTTCAACTGTCTCATCAAATTTAGCTGATTTAAGGTTTTTAAGTGTAGCCATTGCTTCATCTACGCCGTATGCTTTAGTAACATCTACTATTTTAAGTAGTGCTTCTCTTCTTTTACTTGGTTTTTTTGCCATTTTATTCTCCGCTTTATATGCTCCCACATTTTAAAATCATGTGGTTATGATTGTCTTTAAAAAAGACTAGTCTACGATTTCAACACCCATACTTCTACAAGAACCAGCGATAATACTTGCCGCCATTTCTCTGTCGTTTGTGTTAAGGTCTGCAATTTTTTGATCGATAATTTCGTCAAGTTTTGCTTTTGTGATAGAACCTACTTTGTTTGTAATAGGGTTATCTGTACCTTTTTTAATTCCAGCAGCCTTTTTAATAAGGTCACTTGCAGGTGGTTGTTTAGTTTCAAATGTGAAACTTCTATCTGCATATACAGTAACGATTACAGGAATTTTGAACCCCATTTTATCTTTTGTTTTTTCATTAAAAGCTTTACAAAACTCCATAATGTTTACACCACGTTGTCCAAGTGCCGGACCTACTGGTGGTGATGGATTTGCTGATCCAGCTGGGATCATCATTTTGAACTTTTCAGTTATCTTTTTTGCCATCTGTTCTTCCTTTGTTTGATTTGACCGTTAGGTCTTATATAATTTTCTCTACTTGTGTATAGAGAATTTCGACTGGTGTATTTCTACCAAAAATTGAAACATTTAACTTTAATGTACCATGGTTAAGATCATACTCTTCAACCATACCTGTAAAGTTGGCAAATGGACCATCTACGATACGTACCATTTCTCCTGTTTCAAAATCAACTTTAGGTTTTGGTGCAGATTTTTGCTCCATTTTGTCTAAAATCACTTTGATATCTGCTTCTGTAAGGGCAGTAGGTGTCTTTTGTTCACCGATAAATCTAGATACTCTTGGCAAAGACTGTATCTTATGCCAAAGGTCAGTATCCAGGTCTATATGTGCGAAAGCATACCCAGAATACAATGTTCTCTCAGTAATCTTTTTCTCACCATTTTTGACTTCGATCACTTCTTCTGTAGGAACGACGATACGTTCAACTTTATCTTCAATACCATAATCAACAACAAGTTGTTCAATTGCTCTTTTTACAGATTGTTCACTACCTGAATATGTTTGAATTGCATACCATTGATAAGCCATTGTCTATCCTATAAAACTGTTGATACGATTGATGACATTAAAAAGTCAACCAATGCTAAAAATATTGATATTACAGTTACTACTAGAACAACTGCTAAAAATGCTTGTCTTACTTGTACTTTTGTTGGAAATATAACTTTATGAATCTCCGCTTTCGCGTGTGCTATAAATGTTGAAATTTTTCCCATATATATTACCTTTTATTGTGGCAGGCCAAGAGGGACTCGAACCCACGGCACCTGGTTTTGGAGACCAGTGCTCTACCAACTGAGCTATTGGCCTAGAAATAATACTATGGGACAAAGCCCAATAGCATCTAACAAAAGTCTCCGATTACAGCTTCATCTCTTTGTGTACTGTATGGCATTTACACCATTTACAATACTTTTTAAGAGCAAGTTTTTCTGTTGTCGTTTTCTTATTTTTATTGGTGTGATAGTTACGTCTTGTACATTTCTCACAACCTAAGTGAACTGTTTCTCTCATTGTTATCTCCTATGATAAGTGTGTAAGAGGCAAGCCTCTCACACAGGTGTTACTAAGCAATTATCTTAGAACAAACACCAGCACCAACTGTTCTACCACCCTCACGGATAGCAAATTTAGTACCTTCTTCAAGTGCAACTGGAGCGATAAGTTCAACATTGATTTTAACATTGTCCCCTGGCATAACCATTTCAGTACCTTCTTGAAGTCTAACTGAACCTGTTACGTCTGTTGTACGAACGTAGAACTGTGGTCTATAGTTGTCAAAGAATGGAGTGTGTCTACCACCTTCTTCTTTAGTAAGAACATAGATCTCAGCTTCAAATTCAGTATGAGGAGTGATTGAACCTGGTTTACAAAGAACCATACCTCTTTGTACAGCTTCTTTTTCAATACCACGGATAAGAACACCACAGTTATCACCAGCTTCTCCACAATCCATTTCTTTACGGAACATTTCAACACCAGTTACAGTTGTTTTCTGAGTATCTTTAAGACCAACGATCTCAACTTCATTACCAACACATACAGTACCTTGATCAACTTTACCAGTTACAACAGTACCACGACCTTGGATAGTAAAGATATCTTCGATAGCCATCAAGAAGTCTTTGTCAGTTTCTCTTACTGGCTCAGGAATATACTCATCTACAGCGTCCATAAGTGCATAGATCTTTTCAGACCACTCACCAGCTGTACCAGCTTTAGCTTCTTCAAGTGCTTGGAATGCTGAACCAGCTACGATTGGAGTATCGTCACCTGGGAAGTCATACTCAGAAAGAAGTTCACGTACTTCCATCTCTACAAGCTCTAACATCTCTTCTTTATCTTCATCATCAAGTTGATCTTCTTTGTTCAAGAATACAACGATATATGGAACACCTACTTGCTTAGAAAGAAGGATGTGCTCTCTAGTTTGTGCCATTGGACCATCAGTCGCAGCAATAACAAGAATAGCACCGTCCATTTGAGCAGCACCAGTAATCATGTTCTTAACATAATCGGCGTGACCTGGACAGTCAACGTGAGCATAGTGTCTACCCTCTGTTTCATACTCTACGTGAGAAGTAGCAATAGTAATTCCTCTTTCTCTCTCTTCTGGAGCATTATCAATTTGGTCATAATCCATTGTTGCTTGACCATTCTTAAGTCCTAAACACATTGTGATTGCAGCAGTCAATGTAGTTTTTCCGTGGTCAACGTGACCGATAGTACCGATGTTTACATGCGGTTTTGTTCGTTCGAATTTTTCTTTAGCCATGCTTTTCTCCTAGCGTAAATGTTTTTAAAGGCAGTATTATACCCAAATTATCTTAGACCCCATACCCATATGGACAGAACTATTACAAAACTGTAATACTTTTGTCCATACTATCATGGAGGGTGGAGCCCATAGTGAGACTTGAACTCACGACCTCTTCCTTACCAAGGAAGTGCTCTACCCCTGAGCCATATGGGCAACTCTATTGTATATATAATTACTATTTGTGTGTTAAAGTCATAAAATGAATAAAAAAGGAAAGCTTTTGCATGTGAAGGTATTAGTGTGTTAAATACATAATTCACACAGCTCCCAGTTTATGGAGCGGGCGAAGGGATTCGAACCCTCGACAGCCTGCTTGGAAGGCAGGAACTCTAGCCACTGAGCTACGCCCGCATCTTTTATGCGATTTAACATATGGTGGTGAGTGAAGGATTCGAACCTTCGAAGACATAGTCAGCAGATTTACAGTCTGCCCTCGTTGGCCACTTGAGTAACTCACCTTAATGTTTAAAATCTATACTGGTCAAACACTGATAATTATATTTCTTTCATGGAGCTGGTAAAGGGACTCGAACCCCCGACCTGCTGATTACAAATCAGCTGCTCTAGCCAGCTGAGCTACACCAGCACCATCATTAAAAGTTATTACACTTAAAATGGACGGGAATTATAGGGAAAAAAGTTTTTAATGTCAAGGGTTTTAGACAAATTTATAAAAATTTCTCTTTTTTAGGTAATTTCTATAGAATACATCCATACAAAACGAAGGGTTTAGGCTAAATATAATGAAAATACTACTGGCACCAAGTGAAACAAAAAAATCGGGAGGAGATCTCTCCTTTAACCTAGAAAGCTTACTTTTTGATGAACTTCTACCTCACAGAACAAAACTCTTACACACGTATATAAATGTTTTACAAAAAGGTGATATGGCTACCCTTTCTAAAATGTTTGGTCTTAAAAAAGAGGCAGATATCCTTGTACATAAAAAAGATATCATTCATGAACTCACGATGAAAGCCATCCAAAGATATACAGGAGTGGCTTTTGATTATCTTGGCTATGAGAAACTGGATGAGGATTCACAATACTATATAGACAGCCATGTCATCCTTTTTTCCAATCTCTTTGGACCTATACGTGCTTCAGATCTCATCCCTGAGTATAAACTCAAACAGGGGGAAGCCGTAGATGACATCAAAACAGAAAAATTTTACCATGAGCACTCTGCAAAACTAATGGAGACATACCTGGCTGAAGATGAGATACTGGATCTGCGTGCAGGTTTCTATGACAAGTTCTATAAACCCACTAAACCCTACACCACACTTAAATTCATCAAAGAGGGTAAAGTGGTCAGTCATTGGGCAAAAGCGTATAGAGGTATCGTCTTGCGCGAGATAGCTAAAGCTGGTATAGAATCTCTAGAAGCATTTATGAAACTTCCGATAGAAGGTCTCAGTATTAAAGAGATCCAAACGAAGAAAAATAAAACTGAAATTATTTATGAGATAGGCTGAAGATGAGACTCCCGAGTGATGAAACCCTTTACAAAATATTGATCTTTCTACTTATGTTCATGGTTATACTTGGTATACTTTTTGATACAGAGTATAGTTAGGAGAAGCAAGTGAAGAAAAATCTATTTGAAATGGGTGCAGACTTTGGAGATGATTGGAGTTCGGACAACAAAGACAGACCCACCAAAAAGATCGCTACTGAGATAAAAGCACCTGAAAAACACCAACTGCACTTTGCAAAAGAAAAACGTAGAGGAAAAGTTGTCACCATCGTCAAGCCTTTTTACCTAGATAAGACAGCTCTCCAGGAATTGCTCAAGACACTCAAGAAGAAATTAGGCACAGGCGGGACTATTAAAGACAATACTTTAGAATTTCAGGGCGATATCCCTGAGCCATTACGGAACCATTTAGAAGCGTTAGGGTATAGATTTAAAAACTGATCAAACCACCCTAAAGATTATTTCCCTATCGCTAACGCATACAATACCATCTCATCGTTCTCTACAAAATCATTAACCTCATCATCGTAATAGGCACCGATACCAGAGCACCCTATCCCTAAATAAAGAGAAGCCACATAAAGTCTATGTCCTATGATTCCTGCTTTTTGGTACAGTGCCTGATAGTTCTTTGCTTTAGAGGTCAGGAAAAAGGCTACTGCTCCCTGCATAGAGAGGCTATACTGTTCTAAACTCAAATACCCTGCTTTTCTGGCAAAATCTCCATGCTTAATATACTCACCTTCTTTATAGAGCCCCAACGGCATATCGAGTACCCTGTTTAGGACCATATATACAGAAACATCCTCATCGCAGTCACTGAGTATAGGTTGATGTATGGCTTCCATGATGTAATTGAATTGCCCTTTGGTGATGGCACCTTCCTCGAAACCTCTTTGAGACCTTCGTGTAAAAATCGTTTCTTTAAGTTTCGTGGAATTGTAGGTAAATTTTGGTGCCTTCATCTCTCTTTTACATGCCTCCAGTTGTATGGTTTCATTGTATGCCTGCTCTATAAGAGGGTTAGGCTCAAAGGTTCTGCTTCCATCCACATAGGGAAGTGAAAACTCTATGGGAACTACTTCTTGCTCTTGCATAGGTACTGCCATAGAACACCCGGACAACATCCACTCCCTTCCTTCAAAACCGAACATACGGTTCAGTTTTTCTCTGTCTATGTTATACACCATCTGCACAGCATTTGGCTTGAGCAGTGCAGAAGCTTCTATGCTGCCTAAAAGATGTCCTCCATCCAAAAGACAGTATCTTAATGCACGGTTCTTATATTTCCATGAAGAACGATAATAGACAGCAGAGACTAAAAAGAGATATCCTTTCATAGCCGTTCTATACCCCAAATACGGTTCTAACCCGTCCTCTTGTGTAATAGCCTGAAGCAGAGTTAAGGACGAAGAACTTACCTCATAGTGGTACACACCATCATCTATACCCTCTACCCCTCGTGCCTGAAAATAGAGTTCATTAGGATAGAGTGCTCCTGCAGAAGGATTGATACGCAGATAATATTCTCCGCTTGGATAACTTTTCTTAGCGGTCAATCCCGCTATATGATAAAGAAAATTATCTTCTGCTTTATCCAGATCCAGTTTTCGTTTTTCATAACTGTCAGGATAATTTTTATAGGTACTAGGCTGATCCTCCCAGGATATTCGGTTTGGATTGGTCCGTACTGAATTATAGGAATGTTTTGTAGTGCTATGGTACCAGAACATTAAAGACCTCAGCATGTTTTATTTTCAAAGACTCTATCTTTTGACATGCTTGTTTAAAAAGTACTGCATGTTCGATACCCTCTGCAGACAAATGTTTATACCTTTCATAAGAGGCAATGACACGCTGTGCTTTGTTCTGCATATTTTTTCTGTTGCGTTTAATATGCTCAAATGTAATCGCCCCATTGATCAATCCTTTTGCCAAGTTTGCCAAGGGGTGATTCCCCAGTCTCAAAGGATGCCATGCCTCTTCTAGCACTTCATGTGCTTCAAAATACTCTTCTTCGTCTAGTAATGCAAGATACTCTTTGAGTGCACCTTCCAGATCATCATTCATTTTTAACATGTTTTATTTCAACTCTTTTTCTATTTGTTGTATCAAGGCTGTAATATTATCATCATAGGCAAAACAGCTATTGATCTTACAGGCAAGATACTTGTCACTCTCTTCGGGTTTGCTTAAAATAAAAGGATATTGTATTGCTTCTATCTCTTTTTTGTTTTTTTGCAACTTTTCGAGCTTAGATTTGATAATGACATTTCCCATTTTGAGACGTAAAAAGGTATGAAGGAGCTTAGGTGCTTTGGCAGGGAATTTTTCTAACACAGCCCCGGAGTTTTGAATAGTCTTTTTGGCTAACTCATGATAAGAGAGCTCCTCTGTAAGACCCGTAAGCCTTACCAAGTTTTCCAACATGACACTCAATTCCGAAGTATAATACCTGTCATCAAAATCAGCCTCTGCTTCTATACCATCATGACTCAAATACCATTTCCCCTCTCTATAAAACTTTACTATGGATTCCTTGGCTAGAGATCGTAGTTCTTCAAGATATGCTTTATGGTATGTTTTTTCATATCCTTCTATCATCGCATCCATCAAAAAAGCATAATCTTCCAGTAATGCGTTTTGCTTAGGCGCTTTACCTAGAAGTGTTTGATGGTAAAGTCCATCTTTGGTTCGCATTATGTTTAAAAGTGTTCCCAGTCGCTGTTCAGCCAAGACAAGATATTCAGGCTCAAGTACAGAAGCGGTAAAAAGTGCTTTGATCATCATCGCGTTCCATGCCGTGATGATCTTCCTGTCTATAAAAGGAAAGGTTCTTTTGCTGCTAACCTCTCTTAAATATGTCTTCACTTCTTCCAACTTCAACGGTACTGTGTCACTGGTAATATGTATATGAGAAAAATCCCCATCAATATTTCCATCTTCTTCTATACCTAAATAGGCCAATGCTGTTTCTATCTCATGAAGATTCAATCCTTGGGCCAGTAGATCTTTTTTTACTTCCACATATTCATAGATGAAGTACCCTCCCTCTTCACCTTCACTGTCTGCATCACTAGCAGAGAGATACACACCCTCTTTCATAAAATGCTTTTCCATTTGTGTAAT
>NZ_JBATIY010000176.1:0-1660 GCF_049668085.1 Sulfurovum sp.
CTGCCCTTTTAAAGTTGCTACATCACGCTACAGCGAGAAACGTTATATTCTATGTTAGATTATAAGGTTTTCAAGAAAAAGCTGATCTTGTTTGGAAATCAACTATCAGTTTTTTCTTTCTTTGCTATCTCTGAAGGCAGATAGCCAAACATCTCTTTATATTCTTTAGCGAGACGGCTTGGATGAAATAACCCTTCCTCGAAACTTATTCTTGTTATGGAAGGATTATCAGCCGAATCTTTAATAAGTGAATTTCTAAATTTCCCCAGACGGTACCGTGAAAGATACTCTTTTGGGCTAAGTCCGAATATTTTCTTAAATGACGAACGAACAGTACGTTCGCTTGTATTCAAAGTATCACAGATCTCTTTGATCGTGATGTCTTCCCTGTAATTCTTGTCGATATAGTGATGTAAAGCAATAGCATCTTTTTCACTGCTAAGAAGTTTATGCTCTTTAACCGCTCCGATATAAGAACAGAGGGTTTGGATGATGTTGTTCTCTATCTCTTCTGTCAATGCACTGTCATTGACCCACTCATCCAGGTTTTGTGTAAGATAATCTCTCCAACGGTCAAGATCGTACTCGATACTACGGCCTTTTGTGTGTATCAACTCGATTCTATTCTTTTCTCTATTGTATGTGAATGGTAGACCAAATAACGCTTTGTATATTTTTTCAAAAAATGCTTTTTCAATCACTATCGTAACATCATAAGAAGCACTTTTAGAAGTAAAATCAATCTCATCACTATCATCAAGTACCAAAAGTTGACTAGAAGTAAGTGGCAAACCATTATGTGTGATCTCCCCGATACCATCACTATAGTTAAATATATAACTGTTTGCTGGAGGTTTTCCTTTTAGAATAATACCATGCGATCGAACGGCCTTTGTTATTTGTATATGTGGAGTATGTATACCATGCAAGGATCCGGTGAATGGCCCTTTTTCTATCTGGATCTGTTCCAGTTCCCAGAGTTTGGTCTTTTCTGACAATTCTTCATGAGAAGAAAAATTGACATCTATAATAAAGCCAGATATTTCATCATGGTTATCTTTCACAGGAACTCCAAGTGTTGATTCATAAATTAAGTAAAAATTATATCATAACTTCTTGAGTCATTATAAATTGATATATGACCAAGTTTATGACAATATCTCCGTTTTTGTATATACACCCTTTTCACTTTCTGCTAAACTAGTAGGATATCTATTAATAAAAAGGAGGATATAAGTATGAAAAGAAAATCATTTATTAATTTGATTTCAGGTGCTCTTGTAAGCACATTGTTTGTTGCAACTGCAGCATATGCAGGACAAACGGATAAACCCAACATCGTTCTAATCAATATGGATAACTTCGGTTACGGTGAACTGGGTGTTTACGGCGGGGGTATTCTCCGGGGTGGCGCCACGCCGCGCATCGACAAGCTGGCCACTGAAGGGATGCGCTTGACGAATTTCAATGTCGAGGCGCAATGTACTCCCAGTCGCGCGGCGCTGATGACAGGGCGCTATGCTGTACGTACGGGGAATGGTTCTGTGCCGCTCTCATCCCCGAAATATGGCTTGACCCAGTGGGAATACACCATGCCGGAGATGCTGGGCGATGTGGGTTATGCCACCGCTATGTTCGGCAAGTGGCATCTCGGCCAGAC
>NZ_JBATIY010000177.1:0-17927 GCF_049668085.1 Sulfurovum sp.
TTTTCAATCCATTGGCTTCAAGAATGAAATTACTTTCAAATTTGGATATTGCAGAAAAAAGAAAACCACAAGATGGTAGATTTTCTGCAACCGTATCACAAAAAGATTTTGATTTTAGGGTTTCAACATTGCCAACTATATTTGGTGAATCTATTGTACTGCGTATTTTGGATAAGTCCAAAGCGATGATTAGGCTCGAAGATGCAGGTATGAGCAAATTTTGTTATGATAGGTTCTCTGAGTCTATTAAAGTACCATACGGTATTGTATTGGTTACAGGTCCTACAGGTTCTGGTAAGACGACCACACTATATGGAGCCCTCAATGCGATAAAAGATGTCAAGGATAAGATCATAACGGTTGAAGACCCTGTAGAGTATCAGATGGGTGGTTTACAACAAGTACAGGTAAGGGCAAGTATCGGATTGAGTTTTGCTGATGCACTAAGATCGATATTAAGACAGGATCCAGATAAGATCATGATCGGTGAGATCAGGGATAAGGAGACATTACGTATCGCCATTCAAGCTGCGCTTACCGGGCACTTGGTCCTTTCTACTCTGCATACGAATGATGCTATTTCTGCAGTCACAAGGATCTTGGATATGGGGATTGAAGAGTATCTCGTCAGTGGTGCATTGGTTGCCATACAGGCACAGCGACTTGTACGTAAGATATGTCCGCATTGTAAAAAAACAACTGTACTTGATGCAACGCTTCGAAAGTCAATTGAAGAGTATCTTCCAGAGAATCCCACTTTCTATATCGGTGAGGGCTGTAAAGAGTGTGGACACAGCGGATATTCAGGAAGGGAAATGATATCTGAAGTTTTAACTATCAGTGAAACATTTGCTCGACTGATAGCAAGTAGTGCAAGCAAAGAAGAGATGACAAAGCAGGCCATGGAAGAAGGTTTTGTAACGATGTTTGAAGATGGTATCCACAAAGCATTAGAAGGTAAAACGACTATTGCAGAAATTTATAGAGTAGCGAGATTATAAGATGAAATATTTTAATGTAACAGTAATGGACAAGGGTAGAAAACGACTTGAGCTTCTAAAAGCTAACAGTAAAATGGCAGCAGTTAGTCTTGCTAAGCAAAAATTCCCTACTACGATGGTAATGAAAGCTGTAGAAACATCTGCTCCTCTTGAAGATAGTATATCTCAACTATTATCTGGTTTGCAAAAATCAATGAAGTCCAAGATACCGATCAATGATAAAATATCAACGATACGACAGATAGCTGTTATGACAGATGCAGGTATACCTATTAATGATACATTGGTAGAAGTTGCAGAAAACACGGAAAATAAGCAACTAAAAGAGATATATGCAACTATCAACAATGATATTAATGCGGGTAATAGTATATCGGATGCAATAGAGCCTTATACTGAAGAATTTGGGCATGTGGCTATTGCGATGACAAATCTTGGAGAGCGAACAGGTAACATTTCTGAGTCTTACCATAAGCTTGCGGATATACTTGAAAATATTAGAGATAATACAGCTAAATTTAAAAAAGCTATTAGAACACCTTTGATCACATTGGCGGCGATGGGTATTGCCTTTACGATACTCATTATGGTGGTTGTACCAAAATTTAAAGATATATTTGACAAATTTAAAACTGAACTTCCTGTACCTACGAAAATACTTCTATCATTAGAATGGGCATTAAGTAATTATGGACTACTTATTCTTGCAATCTTGATTGCTATTTTCTTTGGTGTAAAATTTATGTATAAGAACAATGAAGAGTTTAAATATCAGATGGATAAGATGATGATACATCCACGCTTTTATCTGATCAATAAAGCGATCTTTCTCTCTACCATGCATAAGTACAATCTGGTATTTGGAGAGTTGGTTAAATCAGGTATTCCTGTTTCAGAAGCGTTAGAGACAGCTGTAGGTATGGTTGATAATGCAGCGATCAAAGAACAGCTGTTAACGGTGAATGTCAATATTGGTCGTGGTATGAATTTGGCAGAAGCTTTTCAACTGACAGGTCTTTATGAGAACATGCTTCTGCAGATGATAAAAGCAGGTGAGGCTGGTGGTCAGTTAGATGCCATGTTAGATAAAGTAACCGGTTATTATGATATGCAATTCCAGGATCTGATAGATAATCTTGCTGCCTATATTGAACCTATTTTGTTATTCTTTATTGCAGGACTTGTTTTGCTTATGGCTTTAGGTATCTTTATGCCTATGTGGGATCTTGGAAAAGCGGTAAAAGGTTAAAAGAACGAGTATATAGAGAAATCTTTCTCTATATACAATATAAGTTTAGTTTGTTAGAGTCTATGGTGTTTAACCGCTTTTTCTAAATCTTCCATGGTGTCTATACCAAAACTTTCTGTATGCACTTCTGTCATTGCAACTTCATAGCCATGATAAAGGGCTCTAAGTTGTTCCAGTTTTTCTATATCTTCTAACGGTGCAGGCTCAAGCATGCAAAAGTTACGTAATGATCTTACTGTAAAACCATAGATACCTAAATGCCCTTTGTACGAATCAAAATGATGGTCTCTTGGATAGGGTACTTTTGCTCTTGAAAAATAGAGGGCTATATCATCACTGTCGGTGACAACCTTTACGATATTTGGGTCATCAGCCTCTGGATTAGAGATGTACTTGTAACATGAATTCATCATAACACGTTCATCTTCTTTATTCTTTTTCGTCAGATCATATATAGCCTGTACGACTTCTGTTTCTATAAAAGGTTCGTCTCCCTGCACATTGATAATGATCTCATCCTCATCTAAATCCAATTTTTGAGCTGCTTCATAGATTCGGTCTGTACCACTTTGATGTGTCGTAGATGTAAGTACAGCTTGTATTTCATGTTGACTAGCAATGTCTACAACTTCTTGTGAGTCTGTAGCGATCACAACATTATCTATATCTTCAACAGCCTTGGCAGTTCTTACTACCATAGGCATCCCCCCAATGTCTGCTAAGACTTTATTGGGAAAGCGACTTGAGCCTATACGTGCAGGAATGATAATCATATGTATCCTTTTTTTATATTAAACTAATTTTACACTTTCTATGCTAAGATACAACAATTAAAGTAAAAGGTGTAAGGTGAAGCAAGCATTATTCTTATTAAATATGGGTGGTCCTAACAGTCTTGATGAAGTAGAACTCTTCTTATACAATATGTTTTCAGATAAAAATATTTTACCAACGAATCCTGCAACAAGAGCACTTGTCCGTAAAATTATCATTTCAAAACGTTTAGATGAAGCTAAAGAGAGTTATGCACATTTAGGGGGTAAGTCTCCTTTATCAGATTTGACACAAGAACTAATAGAAAATCTCAAAAATATATTAGACATGCCTATTTATGCTGCAATGCGTTATGTACCTCCTTTTGCTCAAGAATCACTTAAAAAATGTAGAGATGAAGGGGTTGAGGAACTCTTGCTTTTTCCTCTTTATCCACAGTACTCAACTACAACAACACTCTCCTCCTATGAAGATATAGTATCTAGGTGTAAAGCTCTAGATTATCATCCTAAGATCACTATGTTGGCATGTCAGTATTATGATGATATTGACTATATTAAAGCGAATGTGGAACAGATAGAAAAAGCTATCAAGGGTAAAGATATATCAGAGTATGATTTACTTTTATCAGCACATGGTTTACCTCTGAGTATCATTAAAGCTGGTGATCCTTACCAACGACAAGTTGAAGCTAATGTGAGTGCGATAAAAACCTTACTCAAAATAAAAGGTCTAAACTTTAAAGATGTTAAATTAGTGTATCAATCAAAAGTGGGTAATGCCACATGGTTAGAACCTAATCTTGTGGATGTTTTACGTAATCCCCTTAATCGTAAAGTGCTTATCTACCCATTGGCATTTACCATTGATAATTCTGAGACACTCTTTGAATTAGATATTGAGCATCGTGAAATTGCTGATAAAATTAAATATGATGATTATATTGTGGCTGAATGTATGAATAGCAGTGAGGCTTTTGTTAATTTTATTGTTAAATATGTGAAGATGAATGGGGCACAAAAAAATAATAGTACATTTCCTTGTTCTAATTGTAGTGTATGTCTCTGCTGTGGAGCAGCAAGTGCATATGACTCTGAAATAGTGAAAGCATAAACCTTAATTTAATGATGGTCACCGTCAGTTCAAAAACTGTTTATACAACAGAAGTAAATCGCTCCAAGTTTATGACACACCTTGTACCTATATCAGAGTATGAAGGATTGCAGTCCAAACTTAAAGTTGAACATCCGAAAGCCAACCATGTTGTGTATGCGTTAAGATATCTCAATGAATTTGATCAGATCGTAGAAAATTCCTCGGATGATGGAGAACCAAAAGGTTGTGCCGGCACTCCGGCACTTAATGTTTTACGTGGGGAAGAACTCATAAACTGTGCAGTACTGATTGTACGTTACTTTGGAGGTATAAAGCTTGGTACAGGTGGTATGGCAAGAGCATATGCTTTGGCTGTTAAAAATGTATTTAAAGAATCTAGAATTGTGTCTTATGAAAAAGAAATCACCTATATGTTTTCAACAAACTATAATGAAGTGGATAAAACATTATATAGACTTAAACAATTAGATCTTACGAATTACGAGCGTGATTTTGGTCTTGATAAAGTGGTTTGGACAATAGTTGGAAGTGAAGAGAAGATTGATGTTTTGAAAAGAGAAGAGGGCTTATAGTGCCTTTTCGTGAGCTAAGCTCTGTAAGTACATTTAGTACTTACGGTGCTTCTTCGTCAGTTTTATAAATACATTTAGTATTTATAAAGCTTCCTCATCCTCTTCATCTGTTCTGATACGAATGGTTTTAGAGATGTCTGATACAAAGATCTTACCATCACCTATCTTTCCAGTTTTAGCAGCTTCTTTAATGGCTTCTATTGCTCTATTTGCATAGTCATCGCTACTGACAACGATCTCAATTTTTACTTTAGGAATGAACTCTACAATATACTCAGCACCTCTGTAGAGTTCTGAGTGTCCCTGTTGTCGTCCATACCCTTTTACTTCAGATACTGTCATGCCTTCTATGCCAACTTCTACAAGGGCATCTTTTACATCTTCTAATTTGAATGGTTTGATAATTGCTTCTATTTTTTTCATTTTGTTTCCTTCAATATTTTTATAAAGCGACTAGTCGCGTGAGCTTTCTGCTGAAGAAGATTCAGCGTCAGCGTAGTAAAAGCTAGGCTTTGCCTAGATTGCATTCTATTAGATAGAACGTTTAAATTCCGGGTATGCTTCTATACCACATTCTGTGGCATCAATACCTTCTAATTGTTCTTCATCTCCAGCTGTAAGTACAAAGATCTTATTGATTGTAAAAATAGTGATCCATGCAAGAGGGAAGACGATAACGCCTACTACAATGATACCTTTTAGTTGTGCAATTATGCTTACTTCACTGACAAAAATACCTACTGCAAGCGTACCCCAGATACCATTAACCAAGTGAACAGAGAGTGCACCCACTGGATCATCAAGTTTAAGTTTATCAAAAAGTGGTACAGCTATAACAACCAATGCACCACCGATCAATCCAATCAAGATAGGTGTATGTATATCATAGAGGTGAGGGCCTGCTGTAACTGCCACGAGTCCACCTAAGGCACCGTTGAGTATCATGGTGATATCGAACTTCTTATATCGAAAATAAGTAAGTAACCATCCTGCAATGGCTCCTGCCAATCCAGCTGTGTTGGTATTCATGATAGTGAGTGCTACTGCATCAGCATTCTCTTTTGAGGAGATAGCACCTACAGAACCACCATTAAATCCAAACCAACCTATCCAAAGTAAAAAAGCACCCAGTGTTACTAATGGAATACTTGATGCAGGAATAACACGAATCTGTCCATTTCTAAAGCGACCATGTCTAGGCCCCATGATAATGATGGCTGCCAAGAGTGCCCATCCACCTGTTGAATGAATGACTGTTGAGCCTGCCAGATCAGATAGACCTGAGATATCTAACATTGTTCCATCTAAAAAGTTAGCACCCCAAGTGATGTTTACAATAGTTGGATAGATAAAAGCACCTACAGCAATTGTAAACAGTGCTAAAGGTAAGATACGGGATCGTTCACTGACCCCACCACTCATGATGTTGATAACTTTTCCTACAAATGCCATTTGGAACATAAAAAATGCCCACTTACTCATTCCATCCTGATGGTCCCAGTTACCAAATGCATACTCATAGCCTATCAGTAAAAAAGACATAGAGGCTATTGCATAGATCATCACATTTACAGTGAGCACTGAAGTAACATTTTTAGTCCGTACTAATCCTGCTTCCAGCATTGCGAACCCTGGTACCATTAATATGATCAGAGTCATTGCAAAGATAGCAAAGAATGTATCTATTACGTAATTAATTTCCATATGTAATCCCTAATATTTGAGTGCTAATATTGTATCTATTATCTAGAAGGATTCAAAGAAGGTTTTGATTTAAAATAAGGCAGTTTGTTAAATTGTAGAGGATAAGTTAGGGTAAAATTGATTAATTTTTAATCATATGGCTAGAGACAAGGCATTGCCTTATCTCTATAAAAGCTTAGAGTGCGTCAGAGTCAGTTTCATCTGTTCTGATACGAACAACATGCTCAATCGTGCTAACAAATATTTTACCGTCACCGATCTTACCTGTTTTAGCCGCTTCGCTGATCGCTTTGATGGCAGTTTCTGCATAGGCATCAGTACTAACAACAAGTTCGATCTTGATCTTAGGGATGAATTCAACTACGTATTCAGCTCCTCTGTAGAGTTCAGAGTGTCCCTGTTGTCTTCCGTATCCTTTAACTTCAGATACAGTCATCCCTTCAATACCTGCTGCTACAAGAGCATCTTTTACATCTTCCAGTTTAAATGGTTTGATAATTGCTTCAATTTTTTTCATTATTTAATCCTTTATAAATTAATAGTAGCAAATTCTTACGAATTTACTACAACTTCACCGTGAATCGTTTCATCAAGACCAGCAGCTTCCGTCTCTTCATCTACTCTTGCACCACCTGTAATAGCTGAAGCGATATAGTACACAATGACTGTACCGATTAGTGTAAAGAGTCCAACTACAACAACTGATTCAACTTGTACCATGAATTGTCCCATTCTGTCACCACTCTCTTTCATTGGACCATCCCAGAGTAGATCTTTATCATCAAGTGCAAGGATACCAGTTGCAAGTGCACCCCAAAGACCTGCTAAGAAGTGGATACCAAATGCATCTAGAGAATCATCATAACCAAGTTTTTTCTTAAGTGCAACAACACCGAAGAATGCAAAGATCGAACCAACGATACCTACTATGAACGCACCACCAACACTTACAAAACCAGCAGCTGGAGTGATAGCAACTAGACCAGCAATGATACCTGAGGCAATCCCAAGAAGTGTAGGCTTTTTAAAGACAAACCACTCAAGTAGCATCCAGGTTACAGCAGCTGCAGCAGTAGCAACAGTTGTCGTCATTACAGCAAGACCAGCGATAGCGTTTGCACCAAATGCAGATCCACCGTTAAATCCATACCAACCGAACCATAATAGTGCTGCACCAACAGCAGTAAGAAGAATACTATATGGTTTCATAGCTACTTTAGGATAACCGGCTCTTTTACCAACTAAGATAGCAAGTACAAGACCAGCTAAACCACCATTCATGTGTACAACTGTACCACCGGCAAAGTCAAGAGCACCAGCATCAAAAAGAAGTGCACCGTCTCCACCCCATACCATGTGTGTTATTGGAGCATAAACAAGAAGACCCCATAGAGCAACGATAACCATCCAAGTAGAAAATTTCATACGTCCGATAACAGAACCTGAAGCAATCGCTACAGTAATCGCGGCAAATGTACCTTGGAATGCAATAAATACATAAGTAGGGTAAGTACCAGAAAGGTCAGTCCACTTAATACCGTCAAGCATGATATGATTAAATCCACCAAATACATTTTGAAGCATTGCGCTTTCATTCGTTCCAAATGCAATAGAGTAACCTGCAATTATCCATACTACAAATGCAAGTACAAATGCACCCATAACCATCGCGTATGTATTTAATACGTTTTTACTTCTTGTCATACCACCATAGAAAAGTGCCAATCCTGCTGGTGTCATAAGAAGTACAAATGCTGTCGATACCATCATCCATGCTGTATCACCTGTGTCCAGTTTATCTTCTGCAAAAGCGAAGATAGGCAAAAACATTGCCATTAGAGCTGAAAGTTTTAATTTCATGCTATTTCCTTTAAATTAATTTTTACAAGATAATAGTAACATGGATAGTGATTTTTTATTTCATCCTATTGATTAATTTTTAACCAATAGGTAATTGATTATTGTATAAGTGGTATTTCAAGTTTAATGGAGTGTTCTTTAAGGAGACATTTGATTTGGCTATCACCTGCAAGTGTACATATCTCTTCATCTGTATCTGCATAGCGTCCATTTGCAGATATAGAGAGTTGAATAAGAGAGATCCTTTTATCTTCTATAATGACATGTTGACCAAAAAGAAGTTTGAGAGAAATATCAATAGAGTCTGAAGCTCTAAATGCATCAAGTACTTTTCTTAGCAATTTTGAAAAATTATTTTGGTCTATTTTAAATGCCGGTAGGTCCTGATCGGTCAATAGTTTGAGCGGATTCGTGTTCTTGATTCTGAAAAGTGCCAAATTAGCCTCAAGTAGGATGTTGATGTCTGTAGTGATGAGTTTATCTGTTTCAATCTTACGTGTGGGTTTAATACGAGGCGTGTTATATAGACGTAGTGAAATGTGTTCTTCATTTTCATATCCTACTGTAATGGCATGGAACAAAAATGAATCATAGTTCAGTGTCAGTGAGGTGGTCTTATATCCGAAATTTTGAGGTGCATAGGATAAAGAAATATCATAAAGCTCTTTTTTACTAACATAGCCAAATAAAATTTCAGCTGCGTTATTAAGGTAGAGTATCTTTCCTTGATTATTAAAAAGTATAAAAGGATTGTTATCCCATTCTATAAAAGATTTGAAATCAATCGATGTTGTGTTCATGTATTTTCTTTCTAAGTGTATTTCTGTTAATACCTAAAACCTGTGAGAGCTGTAGTTGTGAACCAAATTTTTTAAGACCTGCTTCTATAAGAGGTTTTTCAAATAAACCCAGATGTTCTCTATATCCGTCATTTCCATCAAGATGCTTGAGCAAATAGCCGTAGAGTACACTTTCAATATCTTGCGCATTCATACTTAATTTCATGATGTACATGTAGACAGATCTTTTAAGGCTCTTACTGTTTTTAGTAAGGTTTAAAGGGATATCATCTTGATCAATGTTAAGAGCATCTACCATAAGAGTTGAGCTTGCTTCCTTTATGAATAGATCTATTAGATAATTAATATCTTCAGGACGCTCTTGTAATGATGGCATCGTATAAATGAAAGCAAAAAGATCATCAATGAGTTCGGGATTACCCAAATAGTCTGCTGTAACAATGATACGTTTATTTGTAAAATCAAGAGTATTTTGATTACTGAGTTTTTCAAAGTTTGTGATGATGAGTTCATCACTGATCTCGAGTGCTTCTTCAACCTCTTTTTGATCCTTCCCTGAGACTAGGGGAGCATCAGGAAAAAGGGATCGTGCAAGGGACTTTTTACCCGTATGTGCTTCACCTATAATGATAGAGGAGACAAAGAGTGTTTTTGTGAGGTTAAAACTCTTGATAATATGTTGTACTTTATCTGATTTGCTGAAAAATGTTTCCATAATACTCTTTAGTGTTGATTAATAATTAATCATACAAAAATTCAAATAAAAGTATGTTAAAATAATTTAATTTATGGATAAAGGGGTTTCATCAAAGCATCATTTCAAAGGTTTTATCACCATTTTTCTTATTTGGAACTAGAACAGGCTGTTGAGTATTTCTCAATTTTGGGTGGGATAGGTAAAAATATAGAATTGGACTATTTTGATGATGTCTTTTCTATGGTAGAGTCTAATTTTGTACAAAATTTCTCAAAATTTCAGGCACTTGTTTCTCCTTCATATCTTTTAGAAAGTCCTTATAGAGAAATACTTATCTCCGTAGCCAGAGGCGATGGAAAACTCTACTCTGTAATTAGAAAAGCAAAACTCAGTGAGGCTTTGGGAGAACAGATTGTTCAAGAGTTAGTTGACTTAAATGTATTGAAGGTTGAAATTTCTAGAGAATCCCCCTTACGCATTCACCCTAAACACAAACTCAAAAAAGAGCAGCGTTCTTACCGTGTACAGGACAAACTTCGTTTTGTACAGCCTTTTATGCGTTTTTGGTTTGGGTTTGTAACCTATTATAGAAAAGATCTGGCTTTAGGGAAGGGTGATGCTTTCTTGGAAAACTTTGAAAAACACTATGACCGTTTGCGTTCATTGGTGTATGAACAACTCTGTGATGCACTTCTTACACAATACTATGAAGATAAAAATCCATTGATCAGTAGAGGTAGCTTTTGGAATATCCACAGTGAATTTGATATTTTGGCGGTGACTAAAGACAAAAAGGTCATTTTAGGAGAATGTAAATATAAAGACCGGAAGGTGTGCAAAAACGAACTCACCAAGCTCAAAGCAAAGGCACTGGAATCTGGTATCAAAGTGGATGTCTATGCACTTTTTTCCAAGAGTGGATTTTCAAATGAGCTGTTACAGTTACAGGATGAGAATTTACTTTTGTTTGATCTGAATGACCTCGAAGTACTTAGCGCTTAATCTTTGTAAGTTCAACGTGCTTTTTGAATATTTTTACGATGTTTTTTATAGCTGTCCGTAAAGTCATGTACACCTTGAGCATTTTTCATGAAGTAAAGATAGTTTGTTTTAGCCGGTTTGATCGCTGCAATGATGGCATCAAAAGAGACTGCACCTATTGGTGAATGAGGCAAGCCTTTATACTTGTATGTGTTATATCTGCTTGTGTCATTTTTGATACGCTCAGGGGTCACTTTGATATGTGAATATTTACCGTAGTTAAGTGTTCCATCCATTTGTAAACGCATACCTTTTTTAAGACGGTTGTAAATCACAGATGAGACGATGGGCATCTCTGTTGTATTGGCTGCTTCTTTTTGTATGATAGAGGCGATGATAAGTATATTTGACCACTGTTTTTTATTGTAGGTTCCGTAAATTTTCTTTGAGATCTCTTCATATTTTTTTTCAGATTCACTGAGAAGGAAATGCATGAGGTGTTTTTCAGTAATACCATAAGGCACATAATAGGTATCAGCATAGATACCTGCCTCAGGATACTTCGAAAACTCTTTGTAATATGTTTCTAATTTTTCTTTGTTGAGTTTTAGATCAGTGGCCACTGAAGTTAAAAACAGTTCTGTTGTTTCTCCTGGAATGAGTGTGATCTCTTCCATTTTTGCTTTTGCCGTAGTAAGTTTATAGAGAAAATCGATACGGTTTAAATGGGTTGCACCTATATCTACCCAACCACTTTGCGGTTTACCAAGAAAGATCAAAATATATTTGTCTATGGGGCTTAACGCATACCCTTTTTGTGTCAGCTGTGATATAATATATGTAATAGAGCCCTGCGGAACTAAAAGTGTTCGTGTTGTTTGAATGGGCAGTGTAGTATAAAAGGCAAATGAGATGATCAAAACAAGTGCAATGTTTTCTGCCCATGCCATCCATGTGCTTTTACGTAATACACTCATTTTCTTCGTTGTCCTTTTTATTGCTTTTTTCATGTGGCTTCTTGCAGGTATCAAGTTAGATACAGTTAAGGTAGCTGATTACAGTGTAGATGGATTATACATTAAACTCGATAAAAAGCTTATACTCAAAGCAGATAATGTCATTATCCCTGAAAGTAAAGAAGACCCGTCTTTCAATAGAATAGATGAAGCATTTGATCGGATAAAGTATATACTTACCTTCTTTGAATCCATTGATCTTAAAAATATTGTTTTTCAAAATAATACATTAAGTATAAAATATCGCGATGACTATTTGAAGCTTACAAGTAAGGATTATGAAATTGTCGGGACGGTAAAACGTGAAGGGAAGATGATAAAAGCCACTATACCTTTTCTTAATTTAAAACAACATCATGTGGCAATGAATGGAAAATTTACATATGATCTGCATGAAGATAGATTGGCAACGGAAGGGAATTTTACCTTAAACGGAGCATCAGGAAAGTTCACTGCAAGTAAAAAAGGGAATGAGATAGACTTTGGACTAAGCAGTGATCCTTTTACAGATTTAAAAGGTATTATAGATAAGTTTAATCTCATGGAAGTTGTTCGAAGTTGGGTGGTTGATAAGGTTCAAGCCAGTGAATATTCACTTCATTCTTTATCCGGAAAAGGAAAAATAGAAGAGGGTAAATTTAAAATAGATTTTGATGCCTTAAAGGGAGAGGTTCTTTTCTCAGATGCAAAAATATATTTTAAAGATGAACTTCCCCCGGTTTTAGTGCCAAGTTTTATATTGACTTACAACGATGGAGGACTCTACTTTGACTTGAAAGAACCTACGTATGAAGGTATAAGTTTGAAAGGGAGTGAGGTCAGTATACTCAATTTACTTAATACCCATACGAATCTAAAGCTTAAGATCAGGGCGAATGCACCCTACGACAGTAAATTACAAAATTTATTAAATGCATATGACCTGCTATTGCCGATCAATCAAGACAGCGGTAAAGCAAATGTTCTCTTCATGGCAGATATAAGTTTGAAAAATACGTATAAAGATTTCTTTGTCAATGTTGACTTTGAACAAAGTGTTATATGGTTGGAAAAAGTCAAATTTGCTATTGAGAAAGGTATACTCCAGTATCAAAAGGGAGTGATTACTTTAAAAAATATTTATTTGAAAGATACACTATATGAAGGTAATCTCAATGGTAAGATAGATCTCGAAAAGAAAAAAGCAGACTTGGTCTTTGATGCTAAAAGTATTGAACTTGGAGAGGATGGGAAGAAGTTTTTTGTTCTAAAAGATCAAACATTGCCTTTTAAATTAGGCTATGAAGATACTATAGAAGTAGAAATACCTAAACTACATATAAAACTTACCAGCGATAAGAATGAGACAAATATCTTTTTAACAGATATCAATAAAATTAAACCCTATCTTCCAGATCCAGGACCTATTGAACAAGGTGGGCATGTAGATATAAAAACAAAAGACTTTCAATCATATGATTTTAAAGGAATACTGAAAAGAACATCATGTTTTTTATATGACAAAGACAATCAATGTAAATCAAGAGTACCTTTTGAAGGTAAAGTTACACCTACTGACGTAGATTTTTATGCTTTCAGCAAACGTTTTCATTATAATCAGGCTTCCTCACGTGTGAAAATAACAAGTCTCAATATTGATCTTAAAGAATTTCTAAAAACGACAAATAAGACAAACCAAGAAAAGACCAAAAATAAAGGTAAGGAAATACAGGGTAAATCTTTGATCATTTTAGGTAAAAAGAGTAATCTGAGATATGAAGAATATAGTTTAATCACAGACAGCTACGATATAGAAGTCAAACCTAACGGCAACATTAAGGCGATAGGAAGTTCATCGAATGATATTATTAAATTTGCTAAAAAGCAGGAACTTTTATCTATGAGAGCACTACGTATAAAAGATAAGACATTACACCCCTTGATCAATTTTAAAGGTTTGCAGGATGGGCGGTACACTCTAAAAAAATGGGGAGATCCTGAGAAGACGATGAAGGGTGAGATCATTGTAGAAGGTGGTGTAATGAAAGACTTCAAAGCATATAACAATACTTTGGCTTTCATCAATACCGTACCTGCTTTGGCATCGTTGCAGAACCCGGGTTATTCTGAAAAAGGATTTACTATTGAAGAGGGAGTAGCTGAATACAGAATGGTCAAGAGAGATAAAATAATATTTGATTCCATCTATATTAAAGGATCGTCAGCAACGATCGCAGGAACGGGGGAAATTGATCTGAAGAAAAAAACCATTAATTTGAATCTTGCTATCCAGACTGCAAGAGAGATAGGTAAATTGGTGGGCAGTTTGCCAGTTTTAGGCTATATAATCACGGGTGGAGACAAGAGTTTGACCTTTGGACTGCAGATTACAGGTACATTGGATAATCCGCAGGTAAATACATCTGCAGGAGGTGATATTCTCTCATTGCCTCTGAAGATTCTCCAGAGGACAATTGAGTCACCAGAACATATTATAAATAAATAAAATAGTGTATAATGAAAAAATGAGTGAGAATAAAAGGCAATATAAATGATAAAAAAAATTCTTTTAATGACACTGGGGTTAAGTGTTTTTATATGGGCTGATTTGAGTCATGATGAAAAGAGGGGTTTACAAGATATGAAGACCCACTATACGATACAAGATGAAACTCCAGAAATTTCTATAGGCACAGATAGCGAACTTTTACCACATGAAACTACAGAAATACCTACAGGCGATAGAGATGACGAACTTGTACCTATGGAACACATATTTGATAGACCTGATGAAGATGCTAAAGCAGTGATAAAGAAATCCAATAAGAGGGTTGAGGAAAAAGTAAAAATACCCAAGATCACAGAAAAAGAACGTTTACCAGAAAAAATGAAATCAAAGAAACCTGAAAAATCTCAAATGACCCAAATAAAGAGTGAAAATGAGAGTGAAATAGAAAGAATACGCAGAGAGTTAGATATTAAAGGCCCTAGCCAAAAAGAGTTAAAACTACAAAAAATAAAAGCACAATTAGATATTAAAGAGCCTAGTGTACAAACACTACGAATCGACAGTATAAGAGAAGAATTAAATATAGGGTACAGGACACCCAAAAATGAGAGTAGGTTAGATAGAAGGGTAGAAGATGTAAAAGAGGGATTAGATGCTTTAAGTGTAGATAATGCTCTTTCAAGTATCAAAAGCACGATAGGTATGGGTGGCAAAAAGAAAGACACAGGTTTCTCTATTACTAACAGTATAAGTGACTTTGGTGATACGATCGGTATAGATATCGGAATTCCTAGTTTCTTTGGCTCTAGCAGTAAGAAAAAAGAGAGTGGTGTTTTGGACAGTGTTTTAGGGTTTGGTATCCTTGGAGACATAAGAGATACCGGTACTTCAATGTATAAAGGAGCAAAGTATTCTGGTCAATCTGCAGAGATGATGTCAGGCATGATGTATAACTCTTCCAAAATGTACAATACGATGTTCGGTGTATTTGATGACTCGCCATTTAACCTTTTTGAAGAGGAAGAGGAAGCTTCAATGTTTGATGTATTTGAGCATGGTAATGCTGTGATGGATATGTTTAATTAAAGCTGTCTATTCATTTCTGAGTACAGTTAATGGGTCTGTCTGCGATGCTTTTTTTGCTGGATAGAGAGCAGAGAGTAATATGATAATACTTGTCCCTAGAATGATCAACCCAAAATCATTTAGCGTGAGATCTACAGGTAATTTAGACGTACCGTAAACATCTGCCGGCATAGAGATAATATCAAAAGTAGTCAGTATCCAAATACCAAGTCCACCAAGCATTGTACCAGCCACAATACCAGCACTACCTATAATAAGTCCTAATCTAAAAAAGATAGATTTTATCTCCATTTTTGTGGCACCGAGTGTACGCATAAGCGCTATCTCTCTTCTTCTGCTCATTACTGTCATAAGTAAAGATGAAATGATGTTGAGAGATGCAACAAGAATGATGAGCAGTAAGACTAGGAAAAGTGCTTTTTTCTCCATTTCCATAGCAGCAAAGAAATTACCATTCTGTTGCCACCAGCCTTCTATGACAACCATTTCAGGCAAAGCTTGTTTTATATCCGCTATTTCATCCAGAGGGTTTTCAGTATAGATATGCAGACCATCATAGCTTCCATGTGTACGTTTCAGTAGTTTTTCAAAAGCTTCCAAAGAGGTGTACATAATGGCTTTATCATAGGCTTTGAGACCAGACTTGAAAATACCATCAATGATAAAACGTTTTTGAAGCGGCATGGTTCCAAAACCTATGGCCTGCTGTTCTGAAAAGTAAAGCGTAACTTTCTCGCCTTTAGGGGCATTCATTTCAAAAGAGAGACCTTCACCTAAGACAACTCTAAACTTGCTTGTTTCGTTGCCTCTGGCTTCTTTAAAAATAGTATTGATCTCACTCTCTTTGTCAAAATCAACACCATAGACCAAAGATCCCTGTACTGCACCATCATTTTTTGTGATGACCTGTGTAGTGTAGTAAGGGCTAAATTTAAGATGGGGAAACTTTTCTCCCAATGAGGTAATAAGAGCATCATTAACTGAATTTTCTTCCAGAGGAAGTACCGTAAGAGGGTAGTTCATGACAAAAAGCTTTTTGGTAAACTCCTTTTGTGTCCCGTTCATGATCCCCATGGCTATCATAAGTACCATTACACCCGCAGCAATACCTAAAAATGCCAACATTGCAGAGATAAAGATAAAAGGGTTTTCTCTATCGTATTTCAGGTAGTGTTTAATAATATGCCTAATAAACTTTTTATTAGGCGAGGAGATTCTTGCAGATGTGGACATTATGCCAGGAGACCTTTTTTAGGTCCACTTTGTCCACAACAGTTTTTATATTTTTTACCTGAACCACATGGACATGGCTCATTTCTTTTAGGCTTCTTTGTAGCGGTTAAAGGTTTTTTCTTAGCTTCTTCCTGCTCATCTGTACTGAGTTTTGCATCTGCCACATCACTCTCTAGCTCTTCTCTGATCTGCTCAACTGCCGCCTCTTCCTCTTCTGGAGATTCAAAGTCAAACTGAACAAGTTGAAGTACCTTTACCGCCTCCAGTTTAATCCGGCTTACAAGCTCTGTAAAGAGTTTATAACTATCTTGTTTGTACTCTGTAAGAGGATCTTTTTGGTTATACCCTCTAAGTCCGATTCCTGTTTTAAGGACATCCATTTCATAAAGGTGATCTCTCCATTGTGGATCAAGCACTTGAAGATATAGGATACGTTCTATCTCTTGTCTTTGTTCAGGATCGATCTGAGACATTTTATTTTCGTAAAGGTTTTCCATCATTTCAGTGATCATAGCTGTGATCTCGTTTACCTCTTTGCCTTTAAAATGTTCGCTTTGTACTTCAATACGAAGTTCTTCTTTGATCAGTGCGGCAAGTCTCTCAACATTAAAGTCTTCTGTCGGCATACCTTCAAAGATCCCCACCTCTACTAAAAGATGGTCTATATATTCTGCACGGTTCTCTTTGATCTTTGCAGCAATGTCAAACTCAGTGTCCAGGAGTTGGTTTCTAAAGGCATAAATGGCCTTTCTTTGGTGATTGGCTACATCATCATATTCCAAGATGTGTTTTCTTGACTCGTAGTGTTGGTTTTCTACTTTTTTCTGTGCTTTTTCTACAGAACGTGTAACGATCTTGGAATCGATATATTCACCATCTTCCACACCAAGTCTGTTCATGATGTTTCTTATTTTTTCTCCACCGAAGATTCGAAGAAGATTGTCATCAAGACTAAGGAAGAATTGGCTTTCACCCGGGTCACCTTGACGTCCTGAACGACCTCTAAGCTGATTATCGATACGTCTACTCTCATGACGTTCTGTACCAAGTATCATAAGTCCGCCTAAGCTTCTTACTTCATCATCTATCTTAATGTCTACCCCACGTCCAGCCATGTTTGTTGCCACTGTCACTGCACCTTTGTGTCCGGCATTCATGATGATCTCTGCTTCTTGAGCATGGTTTTTAGCGTTGAGCATGTTGTGTGGTATCTTCTCTTTTTTGAGCCTGGTATCTATCATTTCAGACTTTTCTATCGAAGCAGTACCTATGAGTACCGGCTGACCTTTGGCATGAAGTTCTCTAACACGTTTAACAACAGCGTCAAGTTTTTCACGTTCTGTATTGTAG
>NZ_JBATIY010000178.1:0-6516 GCF_049668085.1 Sulfurovum sp.
GCACTTGACCAGCAAGTTGAAGATGCAGAAGCAGGACGTACTCTTTTGACAGATGTTGAGCTTGAAACACTTAAAAAAGAAAAACTTCTTTTAAAAGATGAAGCATACAAAATGATCTTAGACTATAGAAAAGCTCAGGCATAATTTTAGTCTTCAAATCTTCATGGGCTTTTGCCCATATATTAATCTTCTCACCCCATAACATTTTTAATACAATTATAGGATTACTCATGAAATTTTTACCACTTTTACTTATTACCCTTATTACAACATTTACCTATGCTGTAGAACCTGGACATGAAGGTCACGACCATGCAAAAGGTGATCATCAGGATAAAGTACAAAAAACTCAGGGGATATACTACGGTAAAATACTCGAGATCAAAGATGCCATGGGATATAAATATCTTAAGATCAATGAAGAGGGTAAAGAACTTTGGGTAGCCATAGCCAATGCCCCTGTTGCAGTCGGTGACAAGATAGGCTATGACAAAAGAACTATCATGCATAACTTTGAAAGTAAAACTTTAGGTAAGACATTTAAAGAGATCATATTTGCCTCAGATGTCTATCTACCACAAAAAGCCCAGCAACCTAAAAGCATGAAAGAGATGTTGGACCTCCATAATAAAAATCCACACAACAGTACAGGTACAGGTATCTCACCCACAACAGATGAAAAACCGGCACAACCTTTTGTCAAAAAAGATATGTATACTGTCGAAGAAGTACATATGTGGAGGAACTATTTGAAAGATCAGATCATCTCTCTGGAAGGTACTATCTCCAAAGTCTCTCGCAACATTATGAAACGTGATTGGATACATGTAGGTGATGGTACGGGTGATAAGAAGAATCTTACAGATGACTTGGTATTTACCGCTACATCAACTAAGGTAAAAGCCGGAGACAAAGTCCTTGCCAAAGGTAAAGTCATTGTCAATAAAGATTTTGGTTATGGATATTTTTATAAAGTACTCATCCAAGATGCCACATTTGAAGTCAAATAGCATGAAAACATTTGAGAGCATCGAAGCCTTTCCTAAAATGCTTCTGGAAACGCTGAAGGCACTTCACTTCACAACAATGACCGAGATACAAGAAAAGGCTATCAGTCCTATCTTGGAAGGTAAAGACATCTTGGCACAATCCAAAACGGGTTCAGGAAAAACTTTGGCCTTTGGGTTACCTTGTGTAGTCCGAACAGACATAGAGAAAAACAAACCTCAAACTATTATCATTACACCTACACGTGAACTCTCTGATCAAATAGCAGTTGAACTTAGAAAAGTAGCTGCCTATAAACCTAACCTCAAAATACTTACACTCTATGGAGGTGTACCACTCCGTGCCCAAGCTGAATCAATTGCCAAAGGTGCTCATATACTCATAGGTACCCCTGGACGAATACAAGATCATTTAGCTAAAGAGACCCTGGTACTAGACAGTATCCAGACACTGGTACTGGATGAAGCAGATCGTATGCTGGACATGGGTTTCTATGATGAAATAGTCAAGATTGGTTCTAACATGCCACGTGCCAAGCAAACCCTGCTCTTCTCAGCGACATTCCCTGAGAAGATAGAAAAACTTGCCAAGGCACTACTGAAGCAACCTGTCACGATAAAAGTAGACACGATACAAGAGAGTGACAAGATAGATGAAATAGTCTATGAGACATCTGATAAATTTAAAACACTTACGGCACTGATCCAGTCTTATAAACCAGAATCACTTCTGATCTTTTGCAATACCAAAGCAGAAGTGATCTCCTTGACAGATATGTTGCATCAACGTGGGCACTCAGTTATAGATATCCATGGTGACCTTGAGCAAAGAGAACGTAATGAATCAGTGATCGTTTTCTCCAATAGATCTAAACGTATCATGGTGGCAACCGATGTAGCTTCAAGAGGTCTAGATATCAAAGATATCGCACTGGTTATCAACTATGACCTCCCTTTTGATAAGGAAGTCTATACACACCGCATAGGACGCACAGGACGTGCAGATGCAAGAGGCACAGCCATTTCACTCTATAGTGCTAATGATAGTGAAAAATGCGCATATATCACTTCTCAAGCACGTAAAGCACTCATGAAAGATCTACGTGTGGACGCATCATTTAAAATGGTATCAGAATACGATACACTATGCATTAACGGTGGTAAAAAAACCAAACTTCGTGCAGGCGATATACTGGGTACTTTCTGTAAAGAGATAGGTATTGATCCAAAAATGATAGGAAAGATAAACATTATAGACACCAAGTCCTATGTTGCACTGCATCATAGTGTGATAGAGAGGGTCTTTAAAGCATTAAAGAAAACAACGATCAAGAAGAAAAAATATATAGCCTGGATATTGAGCTAATCTTCCAGTATCTCTTTTCTTCGTTTGTTTCTTACTATATAGAAAAGTGTGATCAATACCACACATAGCAGTGCTATCAATGTTGCAGACTGTAGATACTCAGAAATAAGTGCTTCATTGGACCCTAGTATATACCCCAAGGCAACCAAAACAATGACCCAAATACCAGCACCTAAGGCTGAATAAAAAGCAAACTTAGCCATATTCATACGTGCTAGACCTGCCGGAAGAGAGATAAGTTGTCGTATACCCGGAATAAGTCTTCCATTGAATGTGGAAAGTTCCCCGTGTTTGACAAAAAAGGCTTCGAGTCTATCTAATGTTTCTTCTTTGATAAAAAAGTATTTACCGTAACGTAAAATGAATTTTCTTCCAAAATGCATCGCCAAATAGTAGTTAAAAAGTGCGCCTGCTACAGAGCCCAATATACCTGCCAAGACAACAATATAAAGGTTCATTTCACCTTTATAAGCCAAATATCCTGCAGGTATCATAACAATTTCACTAGGGAAAGGGAAGAAAGTACTCTCAAGGAACATGAGAAGAAAGATACCCCAATAGCCCATATCACCAATATAACCTACAATGGTTTGGGCTATCTCGTGTATCATTAAAAGATGTTATTCGCTATATGCGCCAACGGCAGTCAGTCTTTTATAACGTTGATCAAGAAGTTCATCTACTGAAAGCTCTCTTAATGCTTTAACCGTCTCAAGGAAATATTTCTTGATCGCATCAGCCGTGGTTTCTTTATCACGGTGTGCACCGATCAATGGCTCATCAAGTATATCATCTACCAAACCATGTTCTAGTAGATCGCTTGGTGTGATCTTCAATGCTTTGGTTGCAGCTTCTACTTTAGTCGGATCATTCCATAGAATCGCAGAACATCCTTCAGGCGAGATAACTGCAAATACAGAGTAGCGCATCATTGCAAGTTTATCTGCTACACCGATAGCAAGTGCTCCACCTGAGCCACCTTCACCAATGACTATGGAAACCATCGGTACCTTCACTGAGGCAAATTCAAAAAGGTTTTTTGCGATAGCTTCACTCTGACCTCTCTCCTCTGCACCCAAGCCTGGATATGCACCCGGAGTGTCTATTAGCATCAATACTGGAATATCAAATTTTTCTGCCATTTTCACCGCACGCAATGCTTTTCTGTATCCTTCAGGATTTGGCATACCAAAGTTTCTTTTGATCTTATTTTTAACACCACGTCCTTTTTGCTCACCTATCAGCATGGTCTTCTGACCATTGATCCAACCAATATAACATAAGATAGCAGGGTCATCTCTAAACGCTCGATCACCATGAATTTCATACGCATCATGCATTAAAAGTTTGATGTAATCTAAAGCATAAGGTCTATCTGGATGACGTGCAAGTTGAAGTTTTTGAAAGTCAGTAAGAGCACTAAAGGTCTTTTGTACTTCTTTTTCCAACTCAGCTTGATACTTGTTAACAGCCTCAAAATTTGCGATGGCATGTGCCGATACAATCTCTTCTTGTATCTTTTCAATTTTGCTCTCAAAATCTAAATAAGTTGCCATGCATGAACCCTTATATTTTCTTAAAGATAACTACGCCGTTTGTACCACCAAAACCAAATGAATTACTCATAGTAATGTTGATATCTGCTTTTCTAGCCTCATTAGGTACATAATCCAAATCACAGTTCTCATCAGGTGTTGTATAGTTAATGGTTGGAGGAAGGACACCATCTCTCATAGCCATAAGACATACAACTGCCTCTATAGCACCTGCCGCACCAAGACAGTGTCCCAACTGCCCCTTGATAGAACTGACTGGAGGACAATTCTCTTTACCACCGAACAGTTCTTTCAGTGCAGCTGTTTCATTTTTATCATTGATCGGTGTTGATGTACCATGCGCATTAACATAGTCTACTTTTGGCTCACCTGCCATTTTATACGCACCCTTCATCGCACGAAGAGGTCCATCCATAGTTGGTGTCGTAATGTGATTTGCATCACCACTTTCACCAAATCCAATGAGTTCACCATAGATTGTTGCACCTCTTGCAACAGCATCATCATAACTCTCTAATACCAGTGCAGCTGCACCTTCACCCATTACAAAACCATCACGATCCGTATCAAATGGTCTAGATGCAGTTTGAGGGTCATCATTTCTTGTAGAGAGTGCTTTCATCGCAGCAAATCCACCGATACCTACTTCACAGATAGCAGATTCTGCACCAACAACCAACATTTTATCTGCAGTTCCGACCATAATAGACTTTGCAGCTTCACCGATCGCATGTGTACCAGCAGCGCAAGCAGTTACAGATGAGAGATTTGGACCTTTAAGTCCTTGATAGATAGAGATAAATCCACCCAGCATATTTACTAGAGAGGAAGGGATGAAGAATGGAGAGATTCTTCTCGGTCCTCTTGTTGCACATACCACTGAGTTCTTTTCAATATTTGGCAGTCCACCTATACCTGAAGCAGAGGCAACACCAAATCTTTCCATATCTACATCTTCTGGAAGTTTTGCATCTTCCATAGCTTCAAGAGCAGCTTTAAGCCCAAGTTGTATAAATCTGTCAGCTTTCTTTGCTTCTTTTGCGTCAAGCACAGTAAGTGGATCAAAATCAGTTATTTCACCAGCGATGCTCACAGAATGTTTTTCTGTATCGAATAACTCAATATTTTTGATACCGCATTTTCCCTCTACGATAGCAGAAAATGCACTTTCTTTATCTAGTCCTAGGGAATTTATCATTCCTAAACCTGTAACTACAACTCTTTTCACTGGCTCTCCTATTCCACTTTATATAAAATATATATTAATACTTCAGAAAATACTAATAGATACTTTATTAAATTCCCCAAAGGGGAACTCAACTTATACGTTTTCGATAAATTTAATAGCGTCAGATACAGTTGCTATAGCTTCTGCTTGATCATCAGGAATTTCGATATCGAACTTCTCTTCAAGTGCCATTACCAACTCAACAACATCAAGACTATCAGCCCCAAGATCTTCTACGAACTTAGACTCTTCTTTAACCTCATCCGGGCTCACATTTAGTTGCTCTACAACTACTTCTTTTACATCATCAAATAATGCCATTGACTTCTCCTTAAGTTTGTTAAAAATACGTCTCATTATAACAAAAAAAGTATAAAAATCTTATATTTCCAATGAAATCGCTGTATGAGTATATATAAATTAGGGTTTTGTGTAAAAAAAGAAGTGGAAGTGTTTATAAAAACACTTCATGTGACTACCTATGAATCACTATATGGTATTTCACCATGTAGTGATTCATCTGATATACTTAGAATTTATACTTGATATTCGTATATACATAACGTCCTGGTTCATTCAGAAGCATGATATTAGTATCAACGCCTATTGCCGGAAGCAACGTTATATCTTTATATGTATTTGTGACGGCATATGTAGAATCAAATAGATTATCCACACCAACAGTCAATTCAAAGTGTTTACCGAACTTCTTTGTTCCTTTTAAATTAAGTACAGCATATGAGTCCAGTTCCTGTTCACCATTGTCTGCATCAAAATTTGACCATTCCCCAGATGCGATCACATCTGCTCTCAGTGCCAAACTCTCATCATAGTCATAATTCATGGAACCATTGAATTTAAATGGTGGAACCTCTGGAAGATCTGTATCTGTTTGACCTGCTAGAGGATCGTCTTTTTTACCTCTTTGGTAAGACATACCATAATCAAAATAGAGTGCATCAGTTGCAACATAGGATCCGCTAAGTTCCACTCCCCATATGGTTGCATCAACATTTTCAAGATTATTGGTCATTCTGTCTGCATTATAGGCTATGAAATCATTTAGCATACTATAAAATGCTTTTGCTTTGACCGTTGCATTTTCATATTGTTTTTCAGCACCTATATCAAATTCATAGTTCACTGTATTTTCCAAGTCTGGTGTTCCTACAGGTCGAGGAGGCATACCTGGCATTATTAAGTAGAGTTCTCTTGCATCAGGTACTCTTGATGATTTTCCAAAACCCGCATAATATTTAGTACTTTCATCTGCATTATAGGTTCCCAATACATAGCCATTTAGCTCATTGTAGTCATTTTTGGGTTGATTAGGATTTTCAGAAGTGATCTCTGTATCAT
>NZ_JBATIY010000179.1:0-3780 GCF_049668085.1 Sulfurovum sp.
ACTTTACACAATGTTCTAGGTCAAATTTAACGCCATTTTTTTTACAGGCATCTGCAAAATATGCCGTTTCATCTTCTGGAGCATTATCATCAGCAGAGCAATCGTCACACAAGTAAAAGATAGGAAAAGGATCTGTAGGATTTAGAAAATGAGTCAGATCATTTTCTTTAGAGTCTGTTTTGGCAAATATAGAATCGTAAAAGTTTTTCTGTTCTGTATCTGCATCGTGTGTCTCTTGTAGTCTTATGTGCGGTGCATGTGCATAGACTGCATTTGCCTTGCATAAAATACCGTGTAAAATGGCCCCGTAGCCACCCATAGAACTTCCATACAGATAAATATGATCTTCACATTCATGCCCTTCGGCGATTTCAAGGATCAGCTTTTGTAAAAGATCTTTGACAAAAAAGTCTCCCTTCTCACCCAACCAGAAAGAACCTCTGTTTTCATATCCAAAATTATCTAGGGGCGTGAGTACATTCCACATCTTGTGCTCGAAGTGTGTTGCTTCAGCTTTTCCTTCCTCAGATAAGATAACAATCAAGGGTACAAAATTTGAAGCTATAGATGCAGGGGTGAAACGATAAAATAGTTTTCGCTTATTGTCATCTTCAATATATAAAAGGTCTTTATTAGTCATAGTTACGCTACCCCCATAGCTATTTTATTAATTCGTGTTTGGTTTAACCGGAGGAAAGGCTCTAATGGCATTTTTAATATGGTTTGGTGTTTTATCTGTCTCTTTGTATCCTGCTTTAAGAAGATCATAATAAGCAAACGGCATATAATGTTCTCGTGTGATGACCACTTTGGTTTTATTGATCTTTGCCCACTCAAACATTGACTTTGCCCCTTTTGCTCCTACATGTATACAACCATGAGACATCGCATCATCATTACCCATATGGATCGCATGTCCTTGCTGTGTAAACCATAAAGAAAAATCCATATTGTTTACACCAGAAGGGTCAGGAAATGACTTTGACATATAAAAACGTTCTTTTCGGAAGATATCAAAGATCCCTGATGGTGTTTCATGTCCTTTTGCCCCAGAAGAGATGATCGCAGCCCACCATATGACACCATCATCGTCTACCGCATACGCTGCACCGTCTGCACCTTTTTCCCTCAATGAAGCCACGATATAATCTTGACCTGCAAGATCTACAACTTTCTCCGTTCCATCCTTTTCCAACACTGCAAACTTTGACTTACTTAAAGGTAAAACCCTGCTTGTTGGATGTCCAGCCTGTAACAACTGTGCAGACAACATGGCTATGATTCCCATAGATAATAATTTTCTCATTTTGTTCTCCTTGTACTTATGATAGAATTTTGACAGATTATTAAGATATCATACTTTAAAATATTTAAATCAAGGAAGACCTATGAGAAAAATACTCAATATATCACTTGCTGTAGCTACATCTCTCTTATTGTCAGCATGTACAAGCTCTGCACCTACATTACCTGATTCAGCAGATTTTAAAAAGGGTAATCATGACGGTTGTGCTACGGCTAAAGGAGAATATACAAAAAACAGTGAGATGTTCAGAGGAAGCGCAGACTATCAGGATGGATGGTACTATGGGCGTAAACACTGTAATCCAGCGCAAAAAGTTCAATAAAAATACTTTCATTTTATGAGTTGAAAAGTTTCAACTGAAGGTCTTTAGTGAAAAACTTTATACAATAAAAAAGGTGTTAAATAATGTTTTGTCAATCATATGAAATTTTTCTCCATAAAGTAGCATGTATCACATGAAGCATATTTTTATAACGAACGGGGACCGTATTTCTAAATATGCAGGGCTGATATCCGCATTTTTGGTTGTGCTCCTTTCTCTTCTTGTCGCATATGACGCTGGGATGCGTTATCTTTTTTCAGCTGGCTCTATAGCACTTCAGGAAGTAGAGTGGCATCTTTTTGATGTGATATTCTTACTTGGCTTAACGTATGCGCTTAAACATGATAAACATGTCAGGGTAGACATATTTTTTGAGCGTTACTCTAAAGAGACTAAAGCCATCGTTCAGATATTCTCGATGCTGCTTTTGGTCATTCCTTTCTCTTTGGTCTTTTTGTCTGATTCTATGGATATGCTGACGCAGAGTTATCTGCAAAATGAAATTTCAAGTGATCCTGGAGGATTGACACATCGTTATCTCATTAAGGGCGTATTGGTACTCTCTTTTATTCTTCTTATTATACAGGCACTGAGTGAAATACTTAAAGCATTACAGAAGTTAGAGAGTAAAAAAACTTTTCTGCGTGTTTTTGGTATAGTGATCATACTGGGTGGGTTTATCTATACTGCATACCATTATGATATGGCATACTGGTTCGAGCCTGTACTGCTTATGTTTGCTTTGACACTTTTTTTACTGATGACAGGCTTTCAAGTGGCTTTTGTTTTTGCAGGGGTTGCACTGCTTTTTGCTGTGATTGATAATGATGTAGGGCTTTCAACTCTGGAGATGCTTCCATATAGAACGTATGGTATCATGGGAAACACGACACTCATGGCAGTGCCGCTCTTCATCTTTATGGGTCTGATCCTTGAAAAGTCTAAAATGGCAGAAGGTCTCTTGCTTTCTATGGCTAAACTTTTTGGATCTATTAGAGGTGGGTTGGCTATCTCTGTGGTATTGGTAGGAGCTATACTCGCTGCAAGTACAGGAATCGTAGGTGCATCTGTAGTGATGATGAGTCTCATAGCACTTCCCTTGATGCTTAAACATCATTACTCTCCTGTATTGGCTTCAGGTTCCATTGCTGCAAGTGGTACGCTTGGACAGCTTATACCTCCTTCCATTGTACTTATTATCCTTGGTGATCAGATGCATTTGTCTGTGGGTGACCTGTTCCGTGCTGCGGTAGTGCCAGGACTTTTACTCATAGCGTTGTATATCATTTACATCTTGATCATCTCATATATCAACAAAGATGTCGCTCCTGCTATTGCATCAGATGTAGCGTATGGCAGTGTACTTAAAGAGGCGATCAAAGAGATCATACCTCCTTTGCTCCTTATTGGTGTAGTATTGGGTTCTATCTTTGCAGGGATAGCATCACCTTCAGAATCTGCCGCTATAGGTGTACTAGGTGCTATGGTGTTGGCATGGAGTAAAAGAAATTTCTCATATGAAATGGTACGCTATGCTGCCATAGAGACAGTCAAACTTACTGCTATGATATTTATGATCCTTATTGGAGCGACAGCATTTTCACTGGTCTTCAATGAATTGGGTGGCGGAGATATGGCGATGGATTTCTTTGCTGGAGACATTGGAGAGCAGTGGATGTTCATCCTTATAGCTATGTTGGTCATTTTCCTGTTGGGATTTTTCATAGACTTTATAGAGATCGCTTTTGTGGTTGTACCTATCTTAGTACCTATAGTGGCATCATTTGGCATAGACCCTGTATGGTTCGCGATACTCATAGCGATGAATTTACAGGCATCATTTCTTACGCCACCATTTGGATTTGCACTCTTCTATCTCAAAGGTGCTGCAGGTGACAAGGTCACTACAGGAGACATATATAAAGGGGTCATCCCGTTCATAGGTTTACAGCTTTTGGCACTTCTTCTCATCATCGCTTATCCGGAGTTGATCTATCTGTTTGGAAAGTAGCATGAGTTATATGGGAAGTTAATATTGTTAGATAGTGTTTGAAAAAGTTTCGGGGAGTAAGCTTTATTCTTTTCCCGGTTCCTGTTTTTTGAGAGCTTCAAATTTTGAATAATCACCGGTGAGTTTAGCCTCTTTTCGTGC
>NZ_JBATIY010000180.1:0-3524 GCF_049668085.1 Sulfurovum sp.
AAGAACAGGCAGAAGCACGTTTAGAAAGTGTGATTCTGGAGTCTGTAGCATTACGCTTGCCTACAGAAGTAAAGTTCGCCTGTCTGCTTTCTGGAGGATTGGATTCTTCTTTGATCTCTGCGATGGCGTCTCAATCAGAGAGAATAGATACTTTCAGTATAGGGTATGAAGGATATGATAAATATGATGAACGTCCTTTTGCCAAGCGAGTGGCAGAACATATAGGGTCAAATCATCATGAAGTGCTGTTTAGCAAGACAGATTTTTTACATACCATAAAAGAGGTAGTTGAATCTCTAGATGAACCTTTGGCAGACCCTGCGATGTTGCCACTTTACCATGTGATGAAAGAGGTCAATAAAGAGGGGTTTAAAGTCGTTTTAACAGGGGATGGAAGTGATGAACTGTTTATGGGATACAGAACCTATAAAGAGTTTTATGATCTGGAAAAAGCTAAGGAGTTAAAGTACAAAGGATGGTTACAACATTATTTTAAATCTCATTTTTCGATGCATAAAGAGTGGGAGTGGCACAAACGTGTATTTGAAGAAAGTATGCTGTTCCGCTCAACAGCAGAAATATTTACCGACCTTCAGCAAAACAGACTTTTGCGAATAAATGTGAAAGACAATAACGCTTTAGCTGCGCTTGAACCCTACAAAGAAGAATTCAAACAGAGCGGATGTACTTCTCCTATAGACTGGTACAGTTTTTTAGATCTCAAAGTGATGCTGGGTAATGTCTTTTTACGTAAACTGGACCGTATGAGCATGGCACACAGTATAGAAGCGCGAAGCCCATTTTTAGACAAAGAAGTAGTGGCCGCAGCATTTGCTTGCAGTCCGGAACTTCGTATGTCTGGAACACCTAAGGCATTGGTGAAAAGTGTCGCCAGTAAGTATCTCCCCGAAGAGATCGTTCATCGTAAGAAAAAAGGGTTTAATTATCCGTATATGGAATGGCTGCATGAGAGTGGAGAGTTAGCTGTCATTAAACGCGTTCAAGAACAGATGAACCTTTTTAATGAAGAGGAGCTTGACATGTATCTGGAGAAAGGGAGACAGGGGATGTTCAAACAGCATCTCTTTTCCCTCTACATGTTATGTAAGTGGCTGGAAAAAAGAGTGCTATAAAGTTAAGCTTTTTTAAGAATTCTCGGAAGGGTAATACCGGTTTGACTTTGGTATTTACCTTGTCTGTCTTTGTAGGTTGTTTCACACTGCTCATCTCCTTGCAAGAAGAGTACCTGTGCGATACCTTCATTGGCATATATTTTAGCAGGGAGCGGAGTCGTATTGGATATTTCTATAGTGATATGACCTTCAAACCCAGGTTCAAATGGTGTTACATTTACGATGATCCCACAGCGCGCATAGGTACTTTTCCCCAGACAGATCGCCAAAGTATCACTTGGCATTTTAAAGTACTCTACGGTTCTTGCCAGGGCAAAAGAGTTAGGAGGTACGATACATACATCCCCTTTAAAGTCAACTACATTGTTCTCATTAAAATCTTTTGGATCAACCACTTCAGCATTGATATTTGTAAAGATCTTAAACTCATCTGTAACACGAATATCGTACCCATAAGAGCTTAACCCATAACTTACTACACCTTCTCCTACAAGTCCTTCACAAAAAGGTGTTATCATCTCTTCTTCGAGTGATTTTTCACGTATCCATTTATCGGATTTTAATCCCATATTTTTCCCTTCATCTTAATATTCTTATCTGCTATGAACAAAGTCCATAGTACGCTTTAGTTTATCTGAGTACCTGTATATCGGCATTGGTTTTTATTTTTTCAAAATAGTCTTTAAGTGCTTTACCTTGTTGCTGTTGCTTCCATTTTGCAGTTACAGCACCTCTGGCTGCTTCAAAAGGCATACTTTCTTGACCTTCTTTAGAGATGACCTTATAGCTGATATATTTGTCTCCGGCATTGAGTGGACGTGTAAATGAACCATCTTGTGTTTGTAATATGCTACCAAGTAAGGTAGGATTGAGGTCTTTTGTCGATTTTTTTACAGAACGGCTTTTGATACCTTTGGTGTTTTTAGTCTGAAGAAAATTTTTCATACTTGCTTCTGAAGGTGCAGAATATTCGATCAGGTTCACATGTGAAGGAATAGTAAACTCTTCTTGATGATTGCCGTAAAAAAGTTTTAGTTCATCCTCACTTGGAGTAGGGATAGACCTGACCACATTTTGTTGAAAAAACTTCTCTTTTTTCAGCGCCTCTCTCACCCCTGAACGGTATTTGTTCCAAGTTGTACCCTGTTCTTGCAAGATCTTTTGCATCTTTGGAATGGTAAGGTTATTGTTCTCTGCGATAGCAGCAATCTTTGAATCAATATCTTCCTCTGGAATAGTGATGTCTTTCATCGCAGATTTTTGTAATCGGTCTTGGATAAGAAGATTGACAGCTTCCTCTTTAGAGATTTGCATTTGTTGTTGTACGGCACGTATCTCTGCAGTAGTTACAGGTTCTCCCTCAACGATGATGGCAATCGCATCTATCATTTTAGCCTGGGAGAATGTCAGTAAGGTGATAAATCCAAGTAGCACAAGTTTTTTCATATATATATCCGTTTCCCTATTAAGTTGGAAAATTATAACATAATCATGTAAATATTATATGAATTATTGCATTTAGGATATAATACTTTTTTATGCAAAAAAGGCGCAAAACATGATAAAAATTCTCAGCCTCTTGACGTTATTAATCACATTGACCGTAGCGGAAACTGAAAACTCCTGTATGGACTGTCACGAGGGTGTTGCAGACATACGTGAAAGAAACTCAGGCATGATGCAGGCTATTTTGCAAAAGGCTGAAGAAGCAGGCGTTAAGGGCAATGATTGTGTGGTGTGTCATGGAGGAAACCCTAAGGAAAAAGAGAAAGAAGATGCACATAGCGGCACATTGAAATTTTTTGAATCACATGAGGGACCTAAAGCCTTTTATCCTTATCCTGCCAGTCCCTGGATCAATGAAAACACTTGCGGGATGTGTCACCCCAATCAGGTAGCAGCACAGGAAAACAACCTTATGGCAACCGAACAGGGCAAAATACATGGTGCCTTGTGGGGCTTTGGAGCAAAAGAGGGGTACAAACATACCTACACGAACTTTGGAGGAAAATCACCGGATCCGCATAAACGTCTTGGAACAGAGAGCTACAAAAAATATATGGAAGAGCTTTCTGCACTGGAACCGCAAGGTTTCCCTATGGAGACCAAAGAACTCCCTGCTGCACCTACTGCAGAAGAGATAGAAAAAGATCCTACGCTTTCTGTCTATACTTATCTAAGACAAGAGTGTTTACGTTGTCATACGGGTGGGAAAGGACGTGAAAGAAGAGGAGACTATCGGGGGATAGGGTGTGCTTCCTGTCATGTACCATACTCGAATGCAGGATTGTATGAGGGTAAAGATAAAAGTATCTCTAAAAAAGAGGATGGGCATATGCTTGTGCATGCCATCCAGTCTTCACGGGATGTCACGGTGACTGTGCATGACAT
>NZ_JBATIY010000181.1:0-8217 GCF_049668085.1 Sulfurovum sp.
CTGTAGATTTCTTTCAAGCTATTAGCAAAACCGATACAGTCAAAGGAGAGAAACTTTTTACTCTTCTAAACGATCAAACACAGAATACAATTGAAAGACTGTTACATTACGAGACTGATGAAGCAGGTTCTTTGATGCAAACAGAGCTTTTTAATGTCTCTAACCAAAAAAGTGTTGCTGATGCTATAGACACTTTGGCAACACTTAAACAACAAGGTATCGGTTCAATTCAAAATCTCTTTGTCACCGATGAATCTGGAAAATTTCTTAACTCCATAGGTCTGGATGATCTTATCTTGCAAAAAAATGATGTCATCCTTGGAGACATAGTAAAAAAACTTCCGATATCTTATAGTGTCAATACTCATGACTCTATCAATTCCGTACTTGAAACCATAGAAAAATACGATATCACATCACTGGCTGTTGTTGATAAAAAAGGTTATCTCATAGGTAGAATCACCCATGATGATGCGGTAGATGCCATGCAAAAAAGAGCAACACAACTGATCTACAACCTTAACAAAGTCGATGAAGATGAAGAACTGCATGAAAGTTTTGGTAAAACAACAAGAACCAGATCCATTTGGTTGACTGTCAACTTGGTGAATGCCATCATCGCTTCTATGGTTATTGGCATCTTTGAAGAGACGCTCTCTGCTATTGTTGCATTGGCCGTTCTTATGCCGATTGTAGCAAATATGGCTGGAACTGCTTCTGTCCAGACCATGACGGTAATGGTGCGTCAAATGGCGCTGGGGCAGATAAGTTTTCATATTCTTCGTCCCATATTTATCAAAGAACTTAATATGGCTGTTATAAATGGTTTATGGTTTGGGCTCATCAGTACCATCATCACACAACTCTGGTTTGAGAAAATATATGTTTCCCTCTCTATAGGGCTATCTATGTTTGTAAGTTTTGTTTTTGCAGGTATACTAGGCACTACAGTACCTATACTGCTTAAAAGAATTGGGTTTGATCCTGCGATTGCTAGTTCTGTCATCGTCATTACTTTGGTGGATATCATCGGTTTCTTCAGCTTTCTCTGGTTCGCCCAAATGATCGCCTTGTAACAAATGTGAATTTTTTGCACTGATGCATCTCCCAGAAAAATCTCATTAAAGAATTTAAAGTATAATACTCCTAATTATAAAAAGGTATATACTTAATGGAACACTTTATCTGGAACGTCAATCCCAATATCTTAGAATTAGGTCCTTTACAACTTCGTTGGTATGGCCTACTTTTTGTGGGTTCATTTTTTCTTGGGCTTTTGATCTTGACCAAGATATATAAACGTGAAGGCAAAGACCCAGCCGAACTTGATGCACTGCTTATCTATGCTATGGTGGGTACAGTGTTGGGATCCCGATTAGTACATTGTCTCTTTTATGAACCGGATTTCTATCTTTCTCATCCTATTGAGATACTCAAAGTATGGAAAGGAGGACTGGCGAGTCATGGAGGTCTAGCAGGCGTACTTATAGCATTCTATCTGTTTTCAAAACGCTATAACACACCTTATATGTGGCTACTTTCACGTACCGCTATCGCTGGTACGGTCATTGCTGCCTCAGTACGTATTGGTAACCTTTTCAACTCTGAGATCCTCGGACTTCCAAGTGACAAACCATGGGCCATCATCTTTGCAAAAGTGGACATGGTACCTAGACATCCTGTACAACTTTATGAAGCCTTATCCTACCTCATTATGTTCTTATTGCTCGTCACTATTTACCGTAAAGTCACACCTGCTTTTGCAACAAAGATCATACCTGGTGTATTTTTAGTCACTATGTTTACAACCCGTTTCTTTTTGGAATATACAAAAACAAGACAGGCAGCATATACAACCGATCTACCTTTCACCACAGGTCAAATGTTAAGCATACCTTATATCATTTTAGGTATCTTATGGATAATATGGGCATTTAAAAGTGCGTCTAAGGATTCAAAGTATGACAAAGCCTCTCATCTCTAAATATACACTTGGTATTGACATAGGTTCAACTACCGTTAAGTACGTACTGTGTGATGAGAACTTTAACATTGTCCAAAAAGCCTATACCCCCCACGATACCAAACAAGCGCCAACACTTTTAAGACTCCTTGAAGAACTCTCTCTTGCACATCCAGACGCGTATAGTAAAATAGACAAAGTCTACATTACAGGTTCTGGCGCGACCCGTATAGCACCAACGATCAATGCCCGTTTTGTACAAGAGGTAAATGCGGTGGTCCTTGCGGTGGAACATCTCCATCCAGATGTAAGAGCGGTAGTAGAGTTGGGTGGTCAGGATGCAAAGATCATGCACTTTAAAGTCAGTGAAGACGGAAAAAAATCTGTACTCACCTCTATGAATGACAAATGTGCTTCAGGTACAGGTGCAACCATTGAAAAATGTACCATGAAAGTAGGCATGGAGAGTGAGGATGTGCAAAAACTCACCTTTGAAACAGACAAACTTCACCATGTTGCAGCAAAATGCGGGGTCTTTGCAGAGACAGATATCGTAAATCTGGTTAAAACTTCTGTCCCTTCTCATGAGATCATGAATTCTCTTGCCGATGCTATCGTCATGCAAAACCTGACCGTTCTGACACGGGGTAACACCCTTATGCCTAAAGTCTTACTGCTTGGAGGGCCCAATACCTACTTGCCGTTCCTACAAGAGTGTTGGCGGATGCGGATCTGCGAACTTTGGGATGAACGAGGCGTAGACTATGACAAAGAGAAAATAGATGAACTCATTATCGTACCTGATAATGCCCAGTACTACGCCGCTTTAGGTGCGGTCATCTTCGGTGAAGGTGAAGCGAACCATGACAAATCTTTTACAGGACTCATACAGCTCAAAACCTTGATCGACTCAGGAGGTATGACACAAAATGAGAATAATGACACCCCTCTTGTCTCTAGTCCTGAAGAGTTACAAGCATTTAAAGACACTTACACTATCAAAGATTTTAACCCTCCTGTACTCAAAGAGAAAACCCCTTGTTTTTTAGGTATTGATGGTGGATCTACTTCTTCAAAAGCGGTCTTGTGTGATGAAAATGGCGACCTTCTTTTAAAAGTCTATCAACTCTCTAAAGGTAATCCCATCGTAGATACACTGGAATTACTACAGAAAATACAGGCACATGACCCAGATCATTTCTATGACATTCAAGGTTTAGGGGTGACGGGTTATGCAGCGGATGTACTCGAAGGGGCACTGAAAGCAGATGCGAACATCATCGAAACCATTGCACACATGAAAAGTGCACAAAAAAAGTTTGGAGAAAGTATCAATGTCATCTGTGACATTGGAGGACAGGACATTAAAGTACTTTTTATGGAAAATGGGATGATGAAGAACTTCCGTCTCTCGAACCAGTGTTCTGCTGGTAACGGTACCCTGCTTCAAAGTATGGCAAAACAGTTTGGTGTGCCGGTAGAAGAGTATGCAGATACTGCCTTTGCAGCCAAGCAGGCTCCACTGTTCAACTATGGTTGTGCTGTGTTCTTAGATACGGATAGGGTCAATTTTCAAAAAGAGGGATACACCAAAGAAGAACTCTTTGCAGGCATTGCCAAGGTCTTGCCTAAAAATGTATGGCAGTATGTTGTGCAAGCGCCTAATCTGGCTGCATTCGGAGATCATTTTGTATTACAGGGTGGTACACAGTATAATCAAGCAGCACTCAAATCCCAAGTAGACTACATTAAAGATAAAGTGCCTCATGCCAGAGTAGATGTACACCCTCACCCAGGAGAAGCAGGTGCTTATGGTGCAGCATTAGAAGCCAGAGATGTAGTCAAAGAAAAAGGTTACGCAACCTTTGTTGGTATGCAAGAAGCACTGCAAATGACCTACACATCAAGAACAGATGAGAGTACACGCTGCCACTTTTGCAGCATCAACTGTTCCCGTACCTTTATAGACACACAAACACCTTCATCTGACAGTGTACGATACATCGCAGGATTCTCATGCGAAGAGGGAACCGTTGAGTCACATGAAGCACTCAAAAAACTCAAAGAGGGCAGAAACCACTTACAACAAAGTACACCTAATCTTGTAAAAAAAGAATCTAAGTCTCTTTTTGCGCCTACGTATGATCTGGAACCAAAACCTACTGCTTCCACACAGATAAAAGAACAACAAGTAAAGGTTACATTGGGTGGTTGGGGGCCTACGCTAAGAAAAGAAGTCACCAGAGCCTTTACACTAAGTAGTGAAGAGAGTAAGAACTACCGAAGGAATCTCAACATAGCCATACCAAAAGTGCTCAATATTTACTCTCTGGCTCCGTTTTTACGCACCTACCTTGAAGCACTCGATATTGATCCTATGCACATACAGTTTTCAGGTTTTTCAAATGAAGATATGTTCTTAGAAGGTGCAAAATACGGTTCTGTAGACTCATGTTACCCAGCCAAAGTAGCGCAGTCACATGTCTACTCTCTCATGTACTCTAAAAAATTTGCAAAAAAGCACTTTGATCATATATGGTTCCCTGCTGTGACTCAACTGCCTGGCTACGTTAAACATACGATGGGTCAAACTTCCTGTCCTATCATTGCAGGTACACCAAAGGTTGTCTATTCTGCCTTTACCAAAGAGAAAGATCTTTTTGAAGAAAAAGGGATCGACTACGTAGAAGATGCACTCAATTTTGACAACCCGGACTTGCTGAAAAAACAGCTTTTTGAAACATGGGAAAGTAAACTACATATCACAAAAGATGAGAACAATTGGGCTGTGGCGCAGGCATGGAAAGCGTTAGATCAAAATGATGCAGACATTATGCAAGAAGGACGTGCTATCTTAGATGAAGCTGTAGAAAATGATGAGATAGTCATCCTGCTATTAGGACGTCCTTACCATTCAGACCCGGGACTTAACCACGAAGTCCTTGATGAGTTCCAATCTTTAGGATTTAAAACCATCTCTATGCGTGCCATCCCTAAAGATGAAATGTATCTTAAGAAGTATTTTAAAGAAGAGGTCGATCGTGGTTATATCGAATCTCCTTATGATATACGTGATGTGTGGGCAGAGAATTTTTCAACGAACTCTGCGCAAAAGGTTTGGGCAGCCAAGTTTGCAGCACGCCACCCCAACCTTGCAGTACTTGACCTTTCCAGTTTCAAATGCGGTCACGATGCACCAACCTATGCCATTATCGATAAGATACTTGGTGCTAGCCGAACACCCCACCTTACCCTGCATGACATAGATGCCAACAAACCAGGTGGCTCTATCAAGATACGCGTCAAAACGTTTGCCTATACTTTAGATCAGTATCAAAAAAGACTTACACATAAACACAAAGACGAAGAGATGCAAGAACAAGAGGAGATAACCGTATGAATGCACAATGCAGCAGTATCAAAGTCCAAGAGAATAATGGTAATCTAGATTTCATTAACACCGATGAAACACAATGGCGGGATGTACCGAAAAAACCCATACAGTACGCTCCAAAAGAAGAAACTATCATGCTTTCGGGTGGACTCACTATACTACAGGACCAACTTATACAAGCCGCCTTGCAATCCATGGGTGAAAACTATATTTCCATGCCAAACCCCAATTTTGAATCATTTCAAACTGGTAAAGCCTTTGGGAACAGAGGACAGTGCAATCCTACATACTTTACTGTGGGAAACCTTGTCAAATATCTACAGAACCTTCGTGATGAAAAAGGGCTAAGCTCTGAAGAGATCGTACAGAAATATGTCTATATCACTGCAGGTGGATGTGGTCCCTGCCGTTTTGGTATGTATATTACCGAATACAAAAAGGCGTTAAGAGATGCTGGTTTTGAGGGCTTGAGAATTACCGGTTTTGAACATGATAAGGGTATCTTTCAGGGGGATGACATTGAGGATGGGATCTTAAACTTTACGCCTACATTTTTCATCACACTCATTAAATCCGTGATCATCGGTGACATCATTAACATACTTGGATACAAAATGCGTCCTTATGAAGTGGAGGCAGGCAGTGTTGATACAGCGATAGAAAGATGTAGAGATCTTGTCACTGAAGCATTCCTGGAAAAGAAGAGCCTCCTAAAAACGATGTGGAAATGTCGCAGTGTTTTAGAACAGGTGAAGCTCGATCGTCTACAGCCTAAAGCTAAAGTGATGGTCATGGGTGAGTTTTGGGCAGCTATGACAGAAGGTGACGGAAACTACAACCTACATAGATTTTTAGAATCAGAAGGTGCAGAGTGTATTCCCCAGCCTATCCTGAGTCGTCTGATGTTAAGCCTTTGGGAAGCAGAACGTGATGTACTTAAAGGTGAATCTCTACAAGTAGAAGGTGCAAAAAAGATAGACTTCTCTTCTCTCAAAACAAAAATACTCCTCAAAATAGGGAAAATAGCCATCAAAACCCACTTTAACCTTTATGCCAAAGCCATAGGTCTACATGATTATGAGATACCCGATATGGACAAACTGGCAAATTTGAGTAAAGAATACTATACACTGGACTGTGAAGGAGGCGAAGGGCATTTGGAAGTGGCACATCTCATAGAAAGTGTCAAGGAGAACATTGCACATCTTGTGATCTCAGTGAAGCCTTTTGGATGTATGCCATCTTCAGCCGTCTCTGATGGGGTACAGTCACTGGTTACAAGCCGTTTCCCAGAGGCTAATTTCCTTGCCATAGAAACGTCAGGAGAAGGTGCAGCGAACTTCTACTCCAGAGTTCAAATGGCCCTGTTTAAAGCCAAACAATCGGCAAAAGAAGAGTTTGAAGTACTGGATAAACCTGAAAGTATGCCAGAGAAAGTACACAATTATCTCTATCAGCCTCACAGTGAAAAAGCAGGCACAGCCGCACAAATAGTCGCTAGTTTAAAGTAGTAGATTTTTTAGTGTAAGTATCCCTTTTTTGAGCCTATTGACAAAGTAACCAAAAACTGTTAGAATCCACCATCTTTCAGATATGGGGATGACTTGGTTTCGACTGGAGTAGTCGGGGCTATGTGCATGTCGGACTGGGCAATTCCGTTACGCGGCCCACACGCATTTAAACGCAAACAACACAGATTATCGTCCAGCTTACGCAGTAGCGTAAGTCATTAACCCCGCTAACGCGGAGGACTGCTTCGCCGGTGAGTGTCATCTTAACCGGATTTTGAAGTATAACATCTGATGACTATGCTCCCTGGAAGCTATGCCAGGGTGTGAGAATTTTAGCTCGTCTTGTAAAGTTTTGAGTGTAGTACAAAGCAAGATTAAATCTAACAACACTGACTAAGCATGTAGAGTCATAGTTCTATCTATTTTAGGACAGGGGTTCAATTCCCCTCATCTCCACCAAATCAAAATCCAATACAATCTAATAAAACCAAACTATAGTTCTAAAATACTATACTACTGAAGAATATATCTAAAGGTAAAGGAGTCAACTATTGAAACAACCAAACCCAAGAAAAGATGAACTCCTTAACCAAATATTACAAGAAATCTCTGATGAAGATAATGAACTAAATAACAGTTATAAAGAAAAGATAATCCAAGACCACAATAAAAAAATATCTTCAAGACGACAAAATAGACAAACTATTATTATCGGTATCATTGTGATGCTAATCATTATGACTTTCTTTTATCTCAATCAACAAACAAATAAAATTGCCCATAATACTACCAAAGAAGATAAATCAACGCTTCCAAAAGTAGATCAATTATATAAAGAGCAAAAACATACTGAGGTCAAAACAGAAAAAAAAGAAGACTGGGATCAAGAAGTACAGAGTAAAAAAACAGAAGAAATAATTATCAGTGAAGAGGGGAAAATAGATGTCCAAGAAGAAGAAATTTTAATCCAGCAAGATCCTGAGACAGAGAGAGAAAGAGCCAAAAGAATGCTTATGCAGCAAATGCAAAATTAAATCACTTCCTTGGGTATATCCACAGATAACGCAGTAGTAATTTCATACGAAATAGTTCCCAACTGCTTTGCCGCCACTTGTGCATCATTCATGACACACACTTCTTCTTTTTCTGACGCTAGAGAAATGAAATCCATAGATACACGTCCTAGTACAGGCAAACCTTCACCCGTGATATACGGTTTTTGAGCGTCCCCTCTGCACCATCCATCACCATAGCCTAGATCATAAGTAGATACTGTCATCTCATCTGCAGCGATGAAGTCTCCTCCATAACCGATACGTTCGCCGGATTTTAACACTCTAGAAGAAACC
>NZ_JBATIY010000182.1:0-6002 GCF_049668085.1 Sulfurovum sp.
AAAGATCTGATCTTATCCTTAACAACCCTAAACATTTAAATGATAACCTGGGATAAGTCACTCTGTCCACGTTTCAATAGAATCACAATTTTGATATAATGTCATCAAACATATTTAAAAGCTCACTATGACTACGCTATAGATTTGAAAGGAAATATTATCAAATCATTTGAAAAACTGAATTTACATCCCGATATTTTAAAAGCCATTACGCATGCAAAATACCAACAGACTACTGCTATACAAAATAAAGTGATACCTGTTGCCATGAAAGGCATAGACATACTCGGAGCTTCAAAATCCGGTACGGGAAAAACTGCGGCATATATACTGCCCCTACTTAACAAACTACAAAAAGTGGTTAAAAAAGATGGAAAAGTTTTAAGAGCACTTATTATTGTTCCGACCATCGAACTTGTAGATCAGGTTTCTCGTACGATCAACGAACTTAGCAAATACCTGGACATTAAAAATGTGAAGATACAAGGGGGCATACCTAAAAGTACACAGCTTACAAGACTTTCACAAGGTGCTGACATCGTTGTTGCAACACCAGGACGATTACAAAGTTTTATAGATGACAAGAAGATCAATCTTGAACATATCAATACCGTCATACTCGATGAAGCAGACACGATGTTGGAACTGGGCTTCTTAGGAGAGATAAAAGGCATACTCAGGCACTGTGGACAGCCTAGACAAACGATGATGTTTTCCGCAACCATTTCACAGAACATCAAAAAGCTTGGAAAAGAGTTCATGCGTGATGCCGTCATCGTTGAAGTGAGTCAAAGACGAGATATTGTTGAGTTCATCGCACATCGTGCATACAAAGTAGACAAGAAGAGAAAAGATGAGTTGGTGGTCAAACTTATAGAAGAGATGCATATGGAGCAAGTGCTTTTGTTTGCGAGTACAAAAGAGTCTGCAAACAAAATATATGAGTATCTCAGAAGTCATAACATACGTACTTCTATCATACATGGTGACATCAATAGAGGAGCTAGAGCAAGATCTTTAGCACTGTTGAAGAGTGGGAAAACACAAGTTTTGGTAGCCACTGACATTGCAGCACGCGGTATAGATATCAAAGAACTCGATATGGTCATCAATTATGATATGCCAGAGGGTACAGATGACTTTACACACAGAGTAGGAAGAACAGGACGTGCCAACCATAAGGGTGCTTCTATCTCAATCTTAACCACACGCGACTATGACTTCTTTACAAAAATGGAAAAACATTTAAAGCTCAACATCAAAAGAGAGATATACCCTGGGTTTGAGCTGACAGACACGCAACCAAGACAAAAACAACCCAAGAAAAAATCACTTGTCGAGAGAAAAGGCGGTTTTGACTATCATAAGCAAAAAATGCAAAGAAGAGGCCAAAGTAAGTCAACTCCTGCAAAGAAAAAACCCTCAGGACGTAAAAAGTAGAACGTTCTAACTCTCTTTTCTAAACTGTGCAAAAAGTGGATTGTGATCAGAGAGTCCTTGATTGTTCAAGGCTGAGAACTCAAGGAGTTCCATACCTCTGTAAAAAATAAAATCTAAATGATTTCCCATAAATGACTTTACTTCATCTATCGGTTTAAAAGGTACTCTATTGAGTGCGAGTTCTTCTTTTAACCTATGGAGTTTCTCTAGCCGTTTTTTATTCCAAGAATTAAAGTCACCTGCAATGATCATCGGTCCATTATGCTGTTTCATAAGTTCTAAAAAACGTTCTAATTCTCTAAAATAGCGTTTATTCTCTCGAAAATTGATCGCATGCACATTCAGTACCAAAAGTATACTTCCATCCTCAAATGGATAAGTATTGATCAATAAACTTTTATGTGGACCTAAAAAACTCTCTTTCCCTTCTGAAAGATAGGCTTGAGCATCACCTGACTCTACCCTACTCGCTGTCAGTACACCGTAGAACTCTCCACGGTACTCTAAGTTTGCTGCAGCATCAAAAGCAAAATCTGGAAGTACACAATGTCTATCATCTCTAAAGTTGGCTTCTTGCAAAAGTATAAAATCGATCTCTTTTTCCCTAGTCAATTTTCTTATAAAAGGTTCAAACCCTGGATGTTTACGATTTTTTTTATAAACATTCCAGCAAAGCAGACCAAAAGTATTGGGCACAAAGCGTTCACAACTGACACGACATGTACGATGATGAATTTTAGAAGGAACTAACATTACAGTAACGGTGCAAACACTTTCATAATATTTTCAATTGCCTCACGAACTTTGGAAGGTTTTTTCATGCCCCTGCTTGCATTGAGCATTAATGTATTCATCCATGTTTCTATACTCTCTATAAATTGTGGAGAGTAAACAAATGTAACCACTTCATAATTAAGGAAAAGACTTCGGTTGTCCAAGTTCACTGACCCTACCATACCACCAAGATCATCAAAAAGTATGGCTTTGGCATGGAGCATCTCTCCTTCATACAGAACTACATCAGCGCCTATTTCATCAAGTTCACGCATGTAAGGACTTCTTCCCAGGTCTGCGAGTAAATGATCCGAGTTTTTTGGCGTGATCAACTTCACATCAACGCCCTTATGATATGCGATCACCAATGCCTGTATCATATTTTCATCCGGTACAAAATAGGGAGTCACTATCCAAATGCGCTCTTTCGCATTATAAATAGCATTTAACAGCGCTTCATAAAGTGCATCACTAGGAATATCTGGGCCAGAAGGAACCACCTGAACAAGACTTTCACCCTCATATGCTTCTGCTATCTTAAAATCTATTTTTTCTTCTTTAGTCGCATAACCCCAATCATTTTGGAAAATTTGGTGAAAATGATAAACAGAAGGACCTTTTAAACAGTAAAGAAGATCCTCCCAGCGTTGACTGCCATCTGCTTCCCCCATATATTCATTACTAAGATTCATACCGCCACTGAGCAATGTGCTATGATCGAAAAGATAGATCTTACGATGATTTCTAAGATTGATATAGTTTTGAAATGGCCTTTTTAAAATAGGTGTAAAAAATGCCACTTCTCCCCCTGCTTCTCTTAATACCTTGAAACCTTTTTGATTAAAACTGGCACCAAAAGAACCTACCAGATCCATGAGCAGTCGTACTTTGACACCTTCATTTGCTTTCTTGGTTAATGCATCTATGATTTTCATAGTTGTTTTATCAAATTGAAAAACATACGTACAGATATCAATACTGTACTTTGCATTGTCGATCTCTTTGAGCAATCTATCGTAGGCTTCTGTATCATTGGTGATCAGTTCAAAAGTATTGCCTTTTGTTGCAACGGGAATACCATTTTTTTTCAAAAGATTTTGAAAAGCATGATGAGGGTCATCCAATTCATATGGAGCATATTCACGTATTGTTTCAAAGGTAACATAGTCTTTTTTATGTTTAGGTTCACGTTTACGTATGCCGATAAGAAAATAAAGCGGTACGACAATATAGGGTAAAAAGAATATAGACAACATCCAGGAGATCATGCTGGTTGGAGATCGTTTCTGATAAAGGATATGACTTAATGCAGAAAAAATGAGAATTCCTGCAACGACTACCAGAACATAGGTAAGTAAAAATTGTAAAGGCGTAACGTCGATGATGAACTCCTCTATATAAATACTTTTCTGGATTGATTATATCATAATGAATATCCCTAAAAGAAAATTTTTGATAAAAATATAAACGAAATATCACACTATTTATCATCAGCGACTTACGTTATAATACTTCATGATAAAAGACCTACAAAGTAAAAATTTCACATTGGTTCTCTCAGGTGGCGGTGCTTTGGGCATCGCGCATTTAGGTGTGTTACATGATCTGGAAAAACAACATCTAGTACCTAACGAGATCGTCGGTACAAGTATGGGAGGTATCATTGGTGCCTGTCTGTCCATAGGACTGTCAGAAGAAAAAATCTATGAACATATTAAAAGTTTTGCAGGTATCTTTAACTGGATCAAGTTCTCTTTTTCCGGTAATGCTGTAGTAGACAATGAAAAAGTAGCCAATATATTTGACAGTATCTTTCAAGACAAAAAGATGAAAGATACCACTATACCACTCAAACTGATCGCGACAAACCTACTTAACGGGGATAAAAAAGTATTTGATGCTTCTGATGATGTCTACATCAAGGATGCGGTACTCAGTACCATGGCCATACCCGGTGTATTTGAAGAGCATGTCATTAATGGAGAAACCTATGGTGATGGTTTTCTTTGTGAAAACCTTGGAGTCAATGAAGCCACATTCGATACTATCCTCGCTGTGGATGTTCAAGGGAAAAATGCATTTGAAAGAACTATGCCAGATAACTTTTTTAAAACTGTTAATGTTTTAGAAATGTTTGAAAAGTCTATCAGACTGATCATTTACAACCAAACGAAAACAAACCTATCTCATTTACAAAATGAGATCTACCTCATAGAACCAGAAACAAAAGCCCATAAGACATTTCAGTTTCATAAACATGAAGAGATACGTGCTTTAGGATTGGATTTACTCTAACCTGCATTTTTACACATGTGAACTGGTATGCGGTACCCTTACTTTTGTTGTATTGGTCTCTATTTGCTTTTCTTCTTTTGGCACATCCTCTACCGGTACTTCTTTTTCCTTCTCTTTGACTACGGAGTGTTGAATACTCTTTTTTTTCTGAAGTATTAAAACAAGAACACCATTTTTATACTCACTCTTTAAAGTGCTTGGATCTGTATCATTAGGTAATGTCTCACTGCGTTGTATCATACTGATATAATGTTGTTGCATTTTCATATTTGATTGGTTTGATTTCTTTACTGTATCTACTGTTGCTTTTAGATGTAAAATACCATCTACTATAGAAATATCAATCTGATTATTTTTACTTTCCGGTATTTGTGTATTGTACTCATAATGGGTACCTTTATCTATTAACTCACTTTGGCTTCTTATATTGTTCTTGGGAATCAAATTTTGTCTGCTTGGGTAATTCCACAGTTTTGTACGCTGCTCCATTCGTTCATTCATACGCTCAAAGATCTTATCCATCTCTTTTTGCATTTGATACATCTCTTTAAATATATCATCACCGAATGGATCATTGAAAAACGGATCATTTGCCTGAAGTGAACTTATTGCTATCAAAGGCAAAATGAAAAGTGATATTTTTTTACTAAACATATTGTACTCCTTATATTTATAAAAAAATTATAAAAAATGTAGGTTAATCGTTTTTTAATACCTAGCTTATTTTCTACTTTATTTCTTCCTCTTGTTCCCACGTTATACCTGAAAACGTTTATTAGTGAGATACTTTTACTTTGAATTATTTATCGTTGTATGGGTTACCACATACAAGGAACAACCAGTAACTATTATCATTGTTTGCCTTGTTTAGTTTATTTAGGGTATTATTTGTCTAAATTGTTTGAATATCAGCCAAAATTATATAATGTTTTAAAATAGTTATTGGCTTGAATGCATTTAATGGAGAATGTTTTGTTTCGTAAATATCTTATCTTTCTATCAACTCTTATGCTTACCGGATGTATTTCTGTGCAAAACGGCACTTTTCAGGAAGCAGAAGCACATTTTTCCAAGAGACAGTTTCTAGTCTGGATGCTTTCAGACATACAGCCTAAGACCACGCTTGATCGCAATGTCTTTGAAGCAGCAGCTGCAGATGTAAATGAAAATATTGGATCCATAGATATGGGCATCATGGCAGGGGATCTTCTTAAATCAAGAAGTCATGATGATGATTTTAATTGGTTAATTGAGACAAGAAACAAGACAAATGTGACAGATTGGTATCAGATCGCAGGAAATCATGATGTACGTTCAGGACCAATATTCTACAAATATTTCCCTCAAGCTCAATATTATGCGGTGAAATATGGTAACTTGTTATTTCTCTTTTTGTCAGATCAATCCACCGCCTCTCGTACAGATATTTCCGATGAGACATTTTTATGGTGGAAAGATATGGTAGAGAGTAACAGGGAAAAGATCATTATCAC
>NZ_JBATIY010000183.1:0-3463 GCF_049668085.1 Sulfurovum sp.
TGCATTTGTTGCTAAACAGGTTTACAATCTTCAGACCACAAGTGCCTTGATAGACCGATTGAAAATAGATAGAACATTAAGAATAATATGTGGATGGAGACATTACAATGAAATCCCCAGTGAATCCAAATTTAGCCGTGTCTTTAAAGAATTCAGTCAGCAATGTATTGCATCTAAAGCCCATGATGTTTTTATAGAGAAGTATTTAAGTGAGACACTTTTCTTTTATAGCAGTATCGATTCTACAGCCATAGAACTTAGAGAAAAATCTGTGATGTATGGCAAGAGTAAAAAAGAAGTCAAGCCTAAACGTAGACAGGGACGTCCAAAGAAAGGTGAAGAACTTCCTCCTAGAAAGCCAAGCATACTACAACAGCAAGAGAAAATGATTGAAGCAGAAGAGATGTTATCTATCATAGGAGCAGAATGTAATACCAGCATTAAACAAAATTCAAAAGGTAACCGACACAAATGGACAGGAGGTAAACTTCACCTCTCAGTCGTAGATGGTGATATCCCTATCACTGCACTCTATTCTTCAGCTTCCGTACATGATAGTTCATTGGCATTACCTCTCATCAAAGAGAGTACTAAGAAAGTAAACTATTTGTATGACCTGGCTGATGCTGCTTATGACACCAGTATCATAAGGGATTATTCTAAAAAACACAATCACAGACCCATTATTGATATCAATCCCAAGAACTCAAAAAAACTCAAAGCACAGATAGCTTTGGCAAAAAGTGAAAAGAAGATATTGCAACCACTTGGAATCTATAATGATTCGGATGATCGACACTACAACCAGAGAACCAGTGTTGAAAGAGTTAATGCCTATTTGAAAGACAGCTATGGATGCAGTAAGATCTATTATCAAGGAGCACAAAAGGTAGCTTCCGTGTTGGCCTTTGCCGTGTTGTCTGTTTGTATAACACAGTCTTTGAAGCTTGTTACTTAACTTCCTTTAAATACTAAAGACAAAAACACCATTTCACCAAATCTAAACCATAAAGCACGCCCTAAAAATACGATTTTTAACCATTTTTAGATGTTTAGTTGTAAATAATTTCAATAGACAGCTTTTTTCAATAGTTGATTGCAGACTATTGAAAATTAGCGACTTTGTGATGTTGAATTTGCAAGTGGCTCAATATATAACTTTATTAGGTTTTACTTTTTCATCGAATCATTATTGCTTTATTCAGGTTAGATATAGTTTTAGAGTTAAATTGAGAGGACGAGGGCATTGCTGTCTTCTAACTCCTATCTTTGGATATTAATCTTCTCTATGTCTTTTACCATTAAATGTAACTACCAATGACAATCTGATTTTTTCTTGTGTATCCAATACTACAAATTCAAAACCATTGATGACTTCCATCGTCTTTACTAAAGCTTTTGTTTGTTGTTTCTCTTTCTTTTTTTCTTGTTCTTCATTTTGATAATATTCTATTTTTGAAGGAATTTTTCTTTGCATTGCAACTGTTAATTGATCAAAAAACTCTGTTGATATAGGATTGTACATCATACCCTTTCTTGACATTAAAATTATAAATATGATTATACTATTTAAGAATTAAGTCATATAATGAATGATGGATAAAAAATTAAAAAAATATATAGAACGATATGATTTAATACATAATTGTGAAACGTATGAACTTATGCCAAATGGCGGCATGACAGTTTTGATCAATCAGGAAACAAACTGTGAAGTATTGATTGACAATAAGGCTTACCAGTTAGAAAATTTCCAAGCCATGCTGATTAATGCCTATGAAGAGTCTGTACATATTCAATCTAATAAAAATCTTAACCTAATTGCAGTAAGATTCAAAGGAGCAGGGGCTTCCTTTTTTTACGAAGAGTATATGGATGAACTCATGCTGATTCCCAAAGAACCTATTTATATAGAAAAAAATATTGTAGAAAATGAACTTGATATCTATTTTAAAAATTGTTTGAAGCCAAGTAAATTACCTTTTAATATTATGAAAATAATTGATTTACTAGATGAGCAAGGAAGTGATTATAATATAGATGAAGTTTTAGAAATAGCAAATGTACCAAGGAAGATTCTGGATAAGATGTTTAGGTTGAAAACTGGTTTAACTTTCAAAACCTATGCAACTGTAAAAGAGCTTGATACAAAAAGAGCATAAATATGGAGTGCTAACTAGAAATTATACTTCTTTTTCTTTTTTCATTTTATTTTTACTGTGTCGAGGTTTTTTAGTTTTGTCTTTTTTTACTGTCTGCTTAGGCTTGTCTGTAGCCACAAAACCAGCTACCTCTTTTTCTTCTATTCCTTTTTTCATGTTGTACTCTATCTCATCAAGGTAGGGTTCGTCTTCAGGGCTTATAAGCGCCATAGCAACACCTAACTCTTTCATAAAAGCTAAACGATTATAATACTCTTGAGTATCATCAGGCATATCATAACTCACAACAAGTTTGATGTTTTCCAAGGCTAGTGTTTTGAGTATCATGTCTGTAGTGATGATGACATGGAGTGTGCCAGCATTAAATTTACTTGCAGCTTCTTGCTGCTGTGTTTGTCTGTGGTTGCCATGTACGGCAGTGGCATTAAACTCTTTTGAGGTTAAAAACGTACTCAACGCATCTGCTTTTTTCTTACTTTTCACTACGATGACTACTTGTGTTTGTTTGTAGTCATTCAGAAGCAACCCAAGCATAGACATCTTGTCATGTTCTTTCACAAAGTAGATACTCTGAGGCGTTCGTAAAGCCACAGATCTTTGGTCATGATAAATGGTTTCTGTATCTATCTTTTTTTGTGGTGTATCAATTTGTTCAGACATGAGATGCTTCCTTGAAGTCTTTTTGAGATTATAGCTGATTACTTTACAGTTACGGTAGTTATAACTCGCTCAACAGATCTAGCTGTTTAACGAGCAATGTCAATTTTATGTCCAAAATGACACGATTTACACATGTTTTGCACACAGTTATATTATGCTATAAATGAATGATTATATACTTTAAAGGAATTATAAATGAATCTTTTCTCACCCATACAGATAGGCAAGTTGAACTTAAAAAATAGAGTCATCATGGCACCTTTGACACGTTGTAGAAGTGTGGAAGAAAATGTACCCAATGACCTGATGGCCACTTACTATGCCCAACGTGCCAGCGCAGGACTCATCATCAGTGAGGCGACACAGATCTCAACTCAGGGCATAGGGTATCCTTGCACTCCGGGCATACATACGCAGGAACAGGTGGAAGGCTGGAAAAAAATAACTAAAGCGGTACATGACAAAGATGGTGTCATATTTTTGCAGCTTTGGCATGTCGGACGCATCTCGCATTCTGCTTATCATGGAGGAGAGTTACCCGTTGCACCTTCTGCCATCAAACCCACTGGAGAGGTCTACACCTTTGAAGGGATGAAAGCGTATGAAACACCCAGAGCATTAGAGATAGATGAGATTAAAGC
>NZ_JBATIY010000184.1:0-15015 GCF_049668085.1 Sulfurovum sp.
GTGTGAAAGTGATAGTTTATGTATCTTTGTGAGAGATGTAAGAGCGGATAGATCTGAGATGTGATTTCCAGAAAGAGAAAGACGTTCTAGCCACACTAATGAGCCGACTTCAGGGGGGATCTCTGAGAGTCCCAGATGGCTAAGGTCGAGGTATGGCATTCGTTCGGCTTTACATATAGCTATCTTCTCCATAACAGATCCATTCATCTATTTTTACCTTTATTTTAGTGGGAGCAGTATATCAAAAGTGTCTTGATCTTGACTTCTTTAGCCAAACCAAAGCCCCTATAAAGTACCATCAACACAATTTAACAATAAGACAAAAAATGCACATAGACCTAACTCAGGGTATCATCAAACAACATATCATGAAACTGGCTGTACCAGCAGTTGTTGGGTACTTTTTTCATACGATGTTTAATGTTACCGATACTTTTTTTGCTGGGCTCATCTCTACCCAGGCACTCGCAGCACTTTCCTTGTCAGCATCTGTATTTTTCATGGTACTCGCCATAGGCATCGGGATGTCTGAAGCGGTGACTTCTTTAGTAGGAAATGCTTTGGGAGAGAAGGACATACCTAAAGCACAACACATTGCACTTAACGCGATAGCTTTTGGGGTACTGTTATCTTTGGTACTGTCTGTGTTGGGTGTGTTGTCTGTGCCATACTTGGTAGAAGCGTTGGGTGATCCTTCGTATGTGGTAGAGACACTTGACTATATCAACCTCATTTTGTATGGTGCCGTGTTTTTTGTTGGCGCATTCTTTTTTAATGCACTGCTTAACTCCGTTGGAGATACCAAGTCGTTTAGAAATGTACTCATCGTCACTGCATTCCTTAACATCATTTTGGACTATCTGTTTATAGAGTACTTTAAGATGGGCGTGAGCGGTATAGCATTGGCAACGATTATCGCTGAAGCGATCACGATGTTTTATTTGATATACAAAGTGAGACAAACGAAGTTATGGTGTGGTTTTTCAGCATTTACATATGACGGTCAGGTAATAAAAAAACTGTTTAAACAAGGTTTGCCACCAAGTGTAAACATGTTTATGATGGCATTTGGTATGTATATTATCACGTACTTTGTGGCACCTTTTGGTAAAGAGGCTGTGGCTGCCTTTGGTATAGGGATGCGTATTGAGCAAATTTTTCTTATGCCAGTCATAGGGCTCAACATTGCTACACTTGCTATAGTCTCCCAAAACAACGGTGCGAAAGCTTATGAACGCATTACGCCAACGCTACGTTTGGCGATACGCTACGGATGGATCATGAGTACAATAGGCGTAACTTCATTTTTACTCTTTGCAGACTATTTTGCCTCATTGCTCACCTCTGACCTGGCTGTCATAGAACAAACTGCACTGTATTTACGTGTGAGTGGGGTGGCTTCGTATGGTTTTGTAGTTATCTTCATCTATATCGCCATGCTTCAAGGTATAGGTAAACCAGCAGTCATCATGCCCATAAGTATCTACAGACAACTTGTCGCACCAGTGGTGGTATTTTCCGTGTTGGCGATGTTAGGTTTAGGTATCTTATCTCTATGGATTGGACTGGATATGATCATCTTCTCTTCAGCACTCTTTTTATGGTGGTATGGAGAGAAAAAATTGAAGTACTTAGGGGCTTAAAATGTATGTAAGTAGGATATCAATATGTCAGACATAAACAAACCGTGTATAAAGAAATGCTGTCTTAATGAAGAAGAGATATGTCTTGGATGTTTTCGTACTTTTAATGATATGCGTCTATGGAACAAGGCAAGCATTGAAGAAAAGAAAGAGATGATGGAAATAGCTGAGAGAAGAAAAATAGAGCATGCTGTAAAATCCACACCCTCTAAAAAGTAATCATCTTATAATACAATAGAGAGTGTTAACTGTTTGACCATCTTTTTAATAACTCCAAGCCCATGGAAAAAGAGAGGTCTCCACTTATACTACGTTTTTCTACTTCTTCTTCTAGTTGTTCTGTACTCATATGTTGATAAGATGCTTCTATAGTAGTGTTGGATTTATTCTCTATAGTGTTCATATTGTTTTCGTTAGATGCATATGTCATTGTTACTGTGATAAATGATAATAAGATCATTTTTTCTAATATTTTTTTCATGGCTATTCCTTTAATTGACGGGATTGTATCCAAATATATTTTTAAAGTCAAGTAAATCTATTGGTTTAATTATATTTTTTCTCTGACCGGTTTTCAAGAAAGAAAAAGATAATATAATATATTAGATTAATACGATACGAGTTCATGTTGAGAATAGAGCATTTTTATGAGCTTGGATAGTATTTTGTACTTATTTGATAAAGGTTTAATGATGTACGTAAATGTGACTAAATACTTTTTATTTTTTATGATGTTCACACTATTTTCTTATGGTGCAGCAGATACACGAAAGACTGCTGCAGATGCAGAGGTTAAAGATACTATTGTAGTTCGTGGTATGGTTTTGTATGGACAGGTGACTAACTTTGGTCCAGAGAGACTTTCCTTCAAATTACTTTACAGCGAGGGGATCAATCATATTGCCTATAAAGACATAGAGTCAATTAATACAGAACATACTTATCATATTTCATTTAAACGTATAGATATAGAAGGCCGTGTTGTAGCTATAGAAGACAATGAATATATAAAAGTGATTGAAGGTGAGAATGAAAGAACGATCAAAATTGCAGATATTGACAATTTTGTAATGTCTGAGATCGATGATTCTTCTTTTGAAAACAGAATAAGAAATAAATTTCCTTATACGAAGGGGAGTATTCATATAGGTCTTGAGAATGAAAGTGGATCGAGTGACAAGAATAATGTTGATGTTGTAATGAAGTTACGACATAAACAGGCAGAACATGAGATCTTGTTTGCCATTGATTATGAATTTGAAACCACAGAAACACCAACTACACCAGAAGTAGAAAGTGAAGATGAACTTGTGGCAGCTCTGATCTACAGAAATCATTTTAAAAACAATCAATATTATTACGCTTCTATTTTGGGTGATTATGATCGTCCAAGACAGATTAAAAACCGTTATATTCCTGCTGTGGGTTATGGTTATAGATTTAGGCTGGATAAATCTAGATGGATAGAACCTTCTATCGGTCTGGCTTATGCGACAACCAAGTATACGGGTGATGAGTATTCAGATAAGAACTTTGCTGCAGCAGCACTTGGTCTGGAAGGAAAATATCAGTTTGATGATCTTTCCTACATCAATACGCTTATTGTGGATGGGAGGATTTTGTATTTTCCAAGGCTTGAGGATCCGAGTGCAGACTGGATATCTAGAGCAAATTTGAACTTCAGTGTACCGCTCTTTGATTTTTTCTCTGTTAGGTTGGCATTTGGCTGGATCAATGATAGTAATCCTGATCCGAACGTGGGTAACAATAAAGAGACAACAAAACTGTTGTTTGGCCTTGATTTTTAAAGTGTATAGCAGGTTATCTGGATTTGATCCATTCAGAGATCATCTTTAATTCATCCTCTGCAACAGAGTGCTCTTTTGGATAACTTTTGAATGTGATGTCAAATCCTTGATCTTGTAAGTATTCTATTTGTGCACTGCTTGTGTCAAAAGGCAGAACATCATCATAGGTTCCGTGTGTACATAACCAGTTGGAAGTATTGACATTCGGGTTCATCTCTATAAGTAGATTTTCCGGATCATAGATGTATCCACTCACAGCGATGTATCCGGCCAGTACTTTCTCGTATCTTGCACCAAACTCGAAGGTGAGTAATGCACCTTGGGAAAACCCAAATAAAATGCTTTCCTCTGCATTGAACTCTTCTTCAAAGAGTATATCAAAGATGTCTGCAAGTACAGCACTGGAGTAAGCAATACCCTCTAATTGATTGGGTGGTAGATCATACCATGAGAATCCACCATAATAGAAATAGGGTGCATCGAGTAAAAGATAGTTCATATCGTCCATATTCAGGTAGGGAGGTAAAAAAGCAAATCCACGAGATGAGTCTCCACGACCATGAAGAATAACCATAAGCTTTTTAGAAGTTACTTTTGAAGGTATGAAGATATTGTTTAGAGGTAGATCTTTATTGCTCGGCATTTAGTGTCTCCTTAGATGAAATTGTTGCTCATTATAATGGATATTCAAAAACGATTTATCTTCTCTGGCCTTTTTTAATAGCATCTATCATTTTTTTGGCTGTAAGTATCTGAGTGTCATACCATTTTGTAGATTCTATATGAGGGAAAACCTCTTTCATGATATCAAGAGGCGTATAGTCCCACTCTTCTGTATTTTCAGGAAGTTTCCAGTTAAGTTCCTTCTGAACGTATGTAAAGATCTGGTTAATGATCTGGTAATTGGGTCTCTCTGTCTCTTGTTCATTTTTTTGAATGGTTTTGACCACTTGCTTTCTCAAGTCTCTGTTATACTGTGTTTTGAGTGTTTCTACTATTTCTGTTGTTTCCATTTTTTCTCTCATAGGCAATTTTAGTCTCATTTTAGCATAAAGTAGACTTATTTAACTCAAAGATAAAAATAGTTTTTATGGTATGATGCGAAAAACCATAGATAGGATAAAAAGTGATGATGGATAAGTGTTATTGTAAAAGCGGATTACTCTTTTCACAGTGTTGTGAACCCATACTAAGAGTATTGGAAGTACCTACGAGCGCATTGGCTTTGATGAGGTCACGTTATAGTGCCTACTGTTTGGGCGATGTAAACTATCTTCAAGCTACGACTCATGATCACACTTGGAGTGACGAAGAACTCAAATTTATACAGGACTGGGCCGATAACAGTTTTTGGCAGCATCTGGAGATCATCGACTTTAGTGATGATATGGTTGAGTTTAAAGCTTATTATATCTATGATCATGTGCAGCATGTGCATCATGAAAAATCAACTTTTGCAAAGATCAACGATATGTATAAATATATCGATGGCGAGATCTTTGAAGATAAAGTATCCTTTGGCAACAATGAAAAATGTATATGTGGCAGTGGCTTGAAATATAAACGCTGCTGTTTACCTCGATTGAAACAGTAAACTACTAATCTATAAACGTTTTCTACTATTCCCTATAAAATTGACTAGAGAAGGCTTACATTTCTCTAGGATAAGATAACTTCAACAAGTGTAGTGTATATGTTGTACTTATAATTATCATAACTATAACTTTATATTATTTTAAGATTCATTTGCTATACTGGCAGTATAAGTTATTTAAGTAGCTTATAATAATTATAAAAATAAATATCTATTTAGTATATTTTACTAGATAAATGAGAAAAAGGATCGAAAATGAAAAAATTAATATTATTGGCTCTTATGAGCGTATTCGCAATGAGTGGTGATCTTACAACATTTAATGCTGTAGATTCTAAAAGTGAAAATAAAAGACTATGTAAAGCGTATATCAAAAAAGCACATAGTTATCAAGAGACTATGAGATCTGATGCACTGGCACAAGCTACACTTGATGTATATAAAGACAAAGTTGTTGCTCACTGTGGTGCAGTTACAGCAAAACAGCCTATGAACCCGTTTGCTGCAAAGTTTGTTTTAAAGAGTGTTGAAGATAAGATCAAAAATGTAGAAATGTGTAAAACATCTATTAAAATTGCTCAAAAGTATCAAGAGATGAAGAACAAAGATGAAGCTACATTAAATTCATATAAGAACGATGTAGTTGCAAACTGTGGTACGCTTACTGCAAAAGTATCTTAATCAAAACGATATGAATGAATGTATGGCCAGAAACTTCTGGTCATATACCTCTTTAAACTATTCCCTATTTTTCTAAAAACCTCTTAAATTTTATCTCAAATAACTATTTTTTGATCTCGTTAAACTTCGTTAAGAGTTCAGTAAAACTTCGTTTAACTTCATATTACATACTTACAGTGTCGAAAGACTACATTAACACTAAAGGTATAAAAATGAAAACATTAAAAGTATTAACAATTGTAGCTATCACTGGATTGGTTGGAGCAACTGCGGTGCATGCAGGTCCAAATTGTAAGAAGGATGATAAGCAATGTCAAAAAAGAATAGAGAATAGATCTGCTATGAAAGAGATCTTTCAACAGTTAGACCTAACAGCAGAACAACAGAGTGCATTGAGAGAAAACCGCCAAGGGATGCGTGCTCAAATGAAAGAAATAAGATCAAAAAGACAAGGTAAACGCGGAATGGCCCATATGGGAGCATATGTAAGTGCAGAAGGTTTTGATAAACAGGCTTTTATGGATGATGCAATGAAAAAAGCACAAAGTAGAATAGAAAAGCGTGCAGAAGGATTTGAAAAGACGATCAATATATTGACACCTGAACAACGTGAGAAGTTTGCAACACTTCTAAAAGAAAAACAAAAATAAGGTTATAATTGTCCAATGACAAAGATTATGATGATAGAAGATGATGTAGGCTATGCATCACTTCTTACTGCTTATTTGAAACAGTATAATATTGAAGTAACTAACTATGAAGATCCCTATCTTGGGTTAAGTGCAGGTATTGAGAAGTATGATCTGCTAATACTTGACCTTACATTGCCTGGGATGGATGGATTGGAAGTGTGCAAAGAGGTGGTCAGTAAGTATGATATCCCTATCATCATCTCTTCAGCACGTTCTGATCTTAGTGATAAGGTCATAGGATTACAATTAGGTGCAGACGACTACCTTCCAAAACCTTATGATCCACAGGAAATGTATGCACGTATCATCTCTCTTTTGCGTCGTTATAAAAAAAATCATACACAAGAAGAACCTAAGTACCGTCTTATACTGGATGCCTCAAAAGAGACGGTATTTTTAGATGGTGTACCGTTGGATCTTACTGCAGCAGAGTATGCGGTACTTAAACTTCTGATAGAGCACAGAGGCTCAACGGTCTCAAAAGAACAGATACTCTATGACTCTGAAGTATTTCAGTTCGGCTCAGACGGTTCACTTGCAGTGATACTTAATCGACTGAGAAAAAAATTGGGTGAAGAAATAGAACTTAAAACAGTTCGCGGTATTGGCTACAGGTTGCTTTCGTGAGTATTTACACTAAAATACGAGTTATCTTTTTTGTCTCTCTCATGTTTGTCACGGCATTTTTTGCTTCTTCTTTCTACATCGAAAGATCACAACATTTACAACAGATAGAAAAAAGGTATACACAGACTTCACTCTTTTTACATAAGCATTTTAGACAAAGTTTGAGACATGAAGGTGCTGTTGATTTTTCTGATGCCACTGTAAAACTCTACTTAAAGGAGAGCAACTTCAGACTTATCACAGATAAAAGAAAGATACAACATATTCATCATAATGCACAGGTTATGAAAAAAAGAAAAGTGTTGCGTCATAGGTTTGAAGTACTTCGGATGAAGAACAGGTTCTATCTCTCTATGGGAAACCCAAGGTTTCAATTGCTTCTTTTGGATAAGCAAGAGCAAACTTTACCATGGAACTTATTTTTAGGCTATTTTCTCTCTTTACTATTTTTAATACTGCTTTATGTCTGGCTGACCAAGAGTTTAAAACCGCTTAAATCTCTGCAAAGTCAGATAAAAAAAGTGGGACAGGGTGACCTGTCTGTTTCAGTAAAGAGTAATAAAAAAGATGAGATTGCACAAGTTTCCAATGCATTTGATGATGCCCTAAGGAAACTGGAGTCACTGATAAACTCACGTCAACTTTTTTTACGTACCATTATGCACGAACTCAAAACACCCATAGGCAAAGGAAAGATACTTAACACATTTTTAGAAGATGAAAAATTGAAAGATGGCTATGAAGAGGTCTTCAACCGTTTGGAACTTTTACTCAATGAGTTTTCCAAGATCGAACAACTGCTGAGCTCTCACTATGAACTACATCTGGTAAATTATAATGCAAAAGATCTTCTTGAACAGGCATTAGAATTGATGATCTTGGATGAAGAAGCACTGGCTGATAAAGTAAAGATTATTGAAGAGTCTCCACTGATTCTTGCAACCGACTTTACACTCTTTCCTTTAGCCCTAAAAAACCTTATAGACAATGCTATGAAGTATGCACCTGATCATAGTGTAGAAATACGCATTTCTAAAGAGGGCATCTCAGTATCAAATAATGGTAAACAATTTACCTCAAATATTGAAGAGTATAGTCTGCCTTTCCATGGAAAAGGAGAGGGCTTGGGGTTAGGGCTTTATATTGTTCATAATATTATGGAAATGTTGAAATTAAAACTTACCTATAAGTATATGGATAATAAAAATATTTTTACAATAAGTTTGTAGTCTCCATTAAGTTTTAGGCCCAATAGAGTTAAGAATAATAGATATTTATTTTATTTATTATCAATACTTCTACATAAACTATGTCTATGCGATTTTTTAATACATTTTGATTATTTCTGACTAATTTCATCTTTTTTATAGATATATTATGGATTAATGATATTATGAATTTAAATTAAAGGAAATTAAAATGAAAAAGATAAGTTCGAAACTATTATTGGCGTTGGGTTTTGGTATGGCTACAGCAGTAGTACCAACTCAGCTAATGGCTAAAAAACCAAATATCTTAGTGATGTGGGGTGATGATGTTGGGTATTATAATTCTAGTGCTTATAATCAGGGAATGATGGGGTATAAAACACCTAATTTAGATAGTATAGCTAAAGATGGTGCTTTATTTACAGATATGTATGCACAACAGTCTTGTACAGCTGGACGGGCTTCATTTGTTTTAGGTCAGCATCCTTTTAGAACAGGATTACTTACTATTGGTATGCCTGGGTCAGATCATGGTATCCCTGACTGGACACCGACGATCGGTGATCTTCTTAAAGAACAAGGATATATGACAGGTCAGTTCGGTAAGAATCACTTAGGGGATCAAGATAAACATTTGCCAACGGCACATGGTTTTGACGAATTCTTTGGAAACCTCTATCACCTTAATGCGGAAGAGGAACCAGAGACTTACTACTATCCGAAAGACCCTGAGTTCCATAAGAAGTTTGGGCCACGCGGTGTGATTCATTCTAAAGCAGACGGGAAAATAGAAGATACTGGCCCATTGACAAGAAAAAGAATGGAAACGGTTGACTATGAATTCGGTGCTGCAGCAAAAGACTTTATGGAACGTTCTGTTAAGGCAGATAAGCCTTTCTTTGTATGGATGAACTTCACACGTATGCATGTTTGGACACGTCTACAGAAAAAATATCAAGGTGTTACCGGTATTTCTCTTTATGCAGACGGTATGAGAGAATTGGATGATATGGTTGGAAGCTTCCTTGATCATCTTAAAAAACTTGGTGTTGAAGACAACACTATCGTTGTATTTTCGACAGATAACGGTGCTGAGAAATTTACATGGCCTGATGGTGGTGCTTCACCATTTTATGGTGAAAAAGGTACTACTTGGGAAGGTGGTATGAGAGTACCACAAATGGTTAAATGGCCAGGAGCTATCAAACCAGGTACTATTTATAATGACATTATGTCTCAGGAAGACTGGATGCCAACACTTCTAGCAGCTGCCGGTGTACCTGATGTGAAAGAAAAATTAGCCTCAAAAGATGGATATAAGGCCAATGGTAAGAACTTTAGAGTTCATTTGGATGGATATAACTTTGCACCGTACTTTAAAGGTGAAGCTGAAAAAGGTCCACGTAGAGAGATCTATTATTTTGCAGCAAGTGGTATGCTGAATGCCATTCGTGTGGATGACTGGAAAATAGCATTTGCTACCGAAAAAGGTGCGATCAACGAAGCACTTCGTCAAGTACCGGCATGGCCATTGATCACTAATTTACGAGCTGACCCTTTTGAAAGTGCACAGCGAGAATCGTCAATGTACACAAGATGGTATGCTGACAATATGTGGATGATGGTACCTGCACAAGGGTTTGTCCAAAAATTCCTTGGTTCTATTGAAGGATATCCTTTCCAGGCAGGTAGTTCTTTAAGTGCCGGGAATATTGGGTACGGTACACTTGAAATGCAGAAAGCCAAAGGTGGTTTAAAAAGATTGCTTGATAAAGCGAATTTTAACTAAGATTTTATAATGATTTTCCAAAGGATAAATCCTTTGGAAGATTGTTTTAAATCCATCAGGGTGGATTTAAAACAGTAAATTACACAATTAAGGGATGGTTATGAAAAAGCCAATTGTAGGAGGTTTTTTTGCTATAGCCTCTCTTGCATTTCTACCTTATGCAAGTTTTGCATCAGAAGCACCAAAACTTATACTTCAAATCACCGTAGATCAACTCCGTTCGGATCTTCCTAGGCGATATATGTCAAAAATGGGTGAGGGTGGGTTTAAATACCTTTACAACAAAGGTATAGTGTATGAAGATGCACATCATGCACATTCAAATACTGAAACCATAGTAGGGCACACCACATTGGCTACAGGCGCATATCCTTCAAGACATGGACTTATCGGTAATGTTTGGTTTGACAGAACCACTGGACATATGACTTACAACATAGAAGATGCAAGATATCCTCTCTTAACAGCAGGGGCAGATGTGGATAAATCAACTGAGATTGACCCTACACAAAGAGCAGCCAGAAGTGATGGCCGTTCACCTGCAGCCATACTTGTTTCAACCTTTAGTGATGAACTCTCCATCCATACAGATAAAAAAGCAAAAGTTTTTGGTGTATCTGTAAAAGACAGAGGTGCGGTATCTATGGCTGGTCATGCAGGTAAAGCTTTTTGGTTTTCAAAAGCAAAAGGGGAGTTTGTAACCAGCAGTTTTTACTATGATAAATATCCTGAATGGGTAAATGCATTTAATGCGACAAAACCAGCGCTTGCATATGAGAGCAAGAGTTGGGAACTCATGTATAAACCCTCTGAATATATATTTGGAGATAAAGATGATCAACCTTGGGAGACTGTTGTAGGAGGGTTTGGACGAGTATTTCCCCATGCATACGGTACAGCAGATGGTAAATATTTCACTACCTTCTTGACCCTTAGCCCCGCAGGAGATGACCTTACCCTCGATTTTGCAAAGAAATTGATAGAGAATGAAGATATCGGTAAAGATGATGTGACTGATTATCTTTCTGTGAGTTTTTCATCTACAGACTATGTAGGGCATGTTTTTGGTCCTTCCAGTTTGGAAGCAGAAGATAATTTACTTCGTCTAGATAAAACATTGGAAGAACTTTTTGCATTTGTAGAGAAAAAGGTCGGTTTAAAAAATACGCTTATTGTGCTTTCTGCTGATCATGGTGGTCCAGAAGCACCCCCACAAGTAAATAAATATGGTATAGAAGCAGATTATGTCGATCCAGAAACCTGGGATAAAGCTGCTGGTATACAAAAACTCAAAAAAGAATTTGGTATCGGAAAAGAGTTGATACAGGCATTTAATCCTCCTTATATTTACTTAAACAAAGAAGTCATAAAAGAAAAAGGACTTGATCTTGCCCAAGTAGAAGAAGTTGTTGCAAATGAGCTCATGAAGTTTAAAGGTGTTAATAATGCAGTTTCAAGTACTGCGTTGATGGAAGGTAGAGTTGCCAATACGGAAGATATGCGTCTTATTTTAAATAGCCATAATGTTAAACGTTCAGGAGATATATTTATACTGTTTGAGCCAAATTGGTTCATCAATGATTTTGACGGTCTAACTGTAGCATGTACCCATGGTTCACTTTGGAATTATGATACTTTTGTACCTGTTATTTTTGCAGGCGTAAATATTAAGCCCCAAAAACTATACCGTAAAATTGAAACTGTAGATGTAGCTAGAACCTTGAGTGCATATGTGGATGTGAAGCCACCATCAGGTGCCAATGGAAAGATATTAAAAGAAGTTTTAGAAAGTAAATAAAAAAAGATCAAATGTAAATGTGAAATTTAAAGTTAACTCTTTGGCGTATCAAAGGTGGTAGTAATTATAATAGAGTCTATGTACAATGGCACTATTAATTAAATAGAAATAGTTTTATGTCTCACGTAAAATAAAGGATATATAATGATAAAAAGATCGGTATTAGGAAGTATGAAGGTATCTGTAATTGGGATAGGGATGCTAACAGCATCCCTATGGTTTACAGGGTGTGCGAACATAACAGAGACACCACAAAAAAAAGAACCACAAAGCTTACCTTCTATTACATCAACAGTGACAGGTGAATGGCATCAGGGTAAATTTGTATGGCATGACCTGTTGACAGATGATGTGAAAGCTGCACAAAAATTTTATGGAGATGTTTTTGGATGGACCTTTAAAACGAAGAGAGCCTATACACAGATCTTTAATCAAAAAAATCTTATTGGCGGTATGATGGAAATCAAACCTGGTGAGGAGAAGAAGGCCCAAGCAGTATGGTTACCTACTGTATCGGTAACAGATGTAGATAAGTCGATAAGATATGTTAAGTTCAAAAAAGGAGAAGTACTTAAAGGACCTGTGGATATGCAAGCACGTGGAAGAGGTGCCTTGGTGAGTGATCCTCAAGGGGCACAGATCGTACTTTTACATGCAAAAGATGGAGATCCAAAAGATATGACACCGCAAGCAGGTGATTGGCTCTGGAATGAACTTTGGTCGAATACACCGAAAGAAAGTTATACTTTTTATCGTCATATAGGTGGATATGATAACTCTGAAATGAAAGATGAGTATCGTATATTAAAGCAGAAAGAAAAATGGCGCGCAGGAATCAGAGATATTTCGAAAGAAGAGCTCAAAGCACGCTGGGTTCCAGCAATAAGGGTTTCTGATCTAAAAGAAACGATGTCTAAAGTAAAATCTTCAGGTGGTGAAGTGCTCGTTACCCCGCATAAAGAATTAGCAGGTGGGGATGTTGCTTTGATAGCCGATAATACAGGTGCTCTAGTGATCATTCAGTATTGGGAAGAGGGAGGAGAATAGTGATGAGAAGTATTTTGAAGTGGAAAAAATCTATCTTTGTTGCTATTTCTATAGCATTTCTCACAGGATGTGAAGGTACAACGACGGTAGGTGTCGGTGTATATGGTGGGTATGGATATCCATATTATGGGTATGGTGGTGGATACTATGGAGGTGGTGGCTACTATCGTCCACCTAACTATAGACCTCCAAACCGACCTGACAGACCAAGACCTGAACATCCTATCCATAGACCGGATAGACCAACGACAAAGCCATCAAGACCAACAACAAGGCCATCTATGGGACGACCAACAACAAGGCCTATGAGTAGACCTTCAGGTGGCATGAGAATGAGACGTTGATAGAAGAATACTGTCTCAACTGAAAATTGATCAATATATAAAGGAAGTAAAGTGACACCCTATGAATCTATAAAATTATTACAACAGAAGATGAATGCTTCTATTATTGGACAAGAGAATATTGTTGAGCGATTGATCATAGGGCTTTTGGCAAATGGAAACTTACTTGTGGAAGGACTCCCAGGGCTAGCTAAGACCAGAGCAGTACGAGCTATGGCAGATACGATAGAGTCTAAGTTTTCTCGCATACAGTTTACTCCTGATCTTTTACCCTCAGATGTGACAGGTTCAGAAAATATGTATGAAGAGGGCGGTGAGTATAAGTTTCGTTTTGAAGAAGGACCTATCTTTGGGAACATTATCTTGGCAGATGAGATAAACAGAGCACCGGCAAAAGTGCAGGCAGCGATGCTTGAAGCGATGGAAGAGAGACAGGTTACGGTGGCAGGAAAAACACATAAAATGCCTAAACTGTTCATCGTTATGGCGACACAAAACCCTGTGGAACAAGAGGGAACCTACCCTTTGCCTGAGGCTCAAAAAGATAGATTTTTAATGCATGTGAACATTACGTATCCTGACGCAGCTTCTGAGATAGAAGTGATAAGACTGGTACGTGGAGAAAAGAGCGGTAAAAAGGAAGAAGCTGAAGAAGAGAAAATCACGCAGGAGATGATCTTTGCCGCACGTGATGAGATCGCTGCTGTTAAAAGTACGGAAGTAGTAGAACAGTACATTGTTGACCTGGTGTTTGCCACACGATATCCTGAAAAATATGATGAAAAACTGGCTTCATATATTGACATAGGCGTGAGTCCAAGAGCCTCTTTGGGACTGGATCAGTGTTCTCGTGTTTATGCATGGCTACAGGGCAGAGACTATACCACTCCTGAAGATGTTAGAGCTGTACTGCATGATGTATTTCGTCACCGAATCACTGCTAGCTATGAGGCACAGTCCGAACGTATTAGTAATGATGACATCATCGACACTGTTCTTGGTTTGGTAGCACTTCCGGCGTAAATGATGAAAACACAGGACGAAGGTGTTTATGTCACTTTGAATGAACTGCTCAAGTTTGGATATATGCCAAAAAATTTTAACATCAGACCCAATGCTGCCGTACTCAGTAAGCTAAGTGGACGGCATCGATCAGGGATGCGTGGCAGAGGTATGGACTTTTCAGAGATGAAACAGTATGTGCAAGGTGATGACACACGCAATATGGACTGGAAAGCCACAAGAAGAACAGGAAAGCCCTATATCCGTGTATACAACGAAGAGCGTGATCGTAATGTATGGCTGGTTGTCTCTCAAATGAACTCGATGTTCTTTGGCTCTAAGTCACGGATGAAGTCTGTCTCTGCTGCACATACTGCTGCACTTATGGCATTTAAGGGACTTGAGATGGGTGATAGGGTTGGTGCTGTAGTCTATAATAATGATGAGGTCAAATTTTTTAAAGCTACATCAAGTAAAAACAATGTCGTACAGATCATGACAGAGATAGAGAGACAAAATCATCTTTTACATGCCAATAATACAGATAACCACAAAGGTAATCTTGCTAAATCACTCAAAATACTCACTACTTTGGCAAAACATGATGACCTTGTGGTACACATAGGTGACGGTCGTGCGTTAGATGAGGAGACGGCAAAACATATTACCCGCATTAATATGCATAATGATGTGATCGGTGTACTTGTCTATGATCCTATGGAAGAAGAACTTGTGAAATCCAGTTCTTTGTTTTTTACCGATGGTGTTGATACGGTTGATGT
>NZ_JBATIY010000185.1:0-14467 GCF_049668085.1 Sulfurovum sp.
ATCAAGGTCTCATACACTTTATGGATGATATGCTGATTCTTATTCATAGAAGTACTGTCATGGAAAATATAACTGTTATGTGACTTTTTAGCTTCCTGCAACGCTTTCTCTGCATAGATCAAACTGACAGAGCTGTCTGCCTTTGTCGCACCAAATGTCACATTTAGATGGATATGACTCTCCTCAGTGATGGTGAACTTATGATTTGAAATTTTTGTCGAAAGTTGTTTGACGATAAAGTCGAATAAACGGTGATTAAAATCATTTTTGATGAATAGACAGAGTTTATCTGCATATACATGATAGATCTCATACGAAAATGTCTCGACACCATGTTTAGTAAATACACCATCTACATCCATCTCTTTCAACGTATTATCTATAAGATTCTGCATAATATCCACAATACGTATGCCCGCTTCATATCCATAAAGGATATTGATATCGTCAAATGCAACGATATCAAGAAGAGAAACAATAGCAACACCATTATAGTCAGAGATGACCTGACGATGATCCTGTATCATTTTTCCTGAAGATACATCAGAAGGTTTTTTAATCACATTTTCGTTTAAAACTATTTCTTGCATTGGGTTTGGAAAAGGAGCACTCATAGTATTTCCTTGTTTTTCTAAATCAACAGCTTTTTTAATCTCTATTAGTTTAAGTAGAGCATCGTCTCTATTGTCTGCATCTACTCTTTTTTTAATCGGCTTGCCATCACTATCTCTATAGGTAACGTAGTAACCTGTTATCTGTCCATCGGATTTACGGTAAAGTTCACTGACACCTTTATACTGCTTGTCAGTTATCGTTCTGATTGGCATGATGTCCTCCGATTTCTATGTAAACTTTACTTCTTAAAAAGATTTCCTAAAAGTGAAAATCTAAACCTAATTAATGTAGTATACATAAAATTACTACATATGTCAAGTACATTGTAGTAATAATTACATATTATTTGTAGTAACTATCTTTATTATGCTTTTATGGGGCTTTTATAGTTATGTAGTAATAAATTATTTCAAGATATAAAATAACATGTTTATAAAGTTACTACAAATAATATACTTTATATTATATAATATATTAATGTAGTATTTTAGGAAATATATAGAATCAAAAGTGTTTTTATACTCCCCTATTTTTATTTTTTATTAGGCAAAATCATAGTTATTTTATTTTATTAATAATGAACACTATATGGTTGTTTTTGTTATACTAGTATTAAAGATAATGTACAACAAGGTTTCTAATGGGTAGTGAGATAAGCCATCGAAAATTCACAGAAGAAGATTTTATAGCCTTTAAAAAAGCGTTGTATGATGAACATGCTTATATAGAAGCGTTATTTGATAAAGGGCCAGAACTTTTTTCAGCCAAAAGCCGCATCGGTTATGAGTTAGAAGCTTGCATTCTTACTAACAATAATCTTCCTAACCCCATAAACAAAGAGATACTTGATGATATCAACTCCCCTCTTTTTACCAATGAACTAGCCAAGTATGACCTGGAGATCAATGGAAATGTTTTTAAACTTGATGCTGAGGCACCTCAAAAATTAGCGAATGACTTTCAATCTCTTTGGGAACAGGGTCAGAACTCAGCTAAAAAGTTCGATGCAAAACTTGGACTCTTTGGTGTACTTCCCTCTTTGAAACTTGAACATTTCAACAAAGAGATTTATCAGTCTGATATGCATAGATATACCCTTGTCTCTCAGCGTATGCGAGAGTTAAGACATGAAAGTGTCAAGATCCTTTTTCATGGTGAAGATGAAATATCTTTACAAAAAGATGATGTAATGCTTGAAGCAATGGGAACCTCATTACAGATCCACTTTCAAATTCCATTTGAACAAGCCGTTGAGTATTATCATGCTGCACTGCTGGCATCTGTTGTACTGCTTGGATTTGGAGCTAATTCTCCTTTGGTTCTAGGTAAAAGAGCCTGGCATGAGTCTCGTATCGCTATCTTTGAACAATCCGTAGATACAAGGGATAAAGAAAGAAGAGATCATGGAGATGAGACAAGAGTACATTTTGCACATGGATACATAAACTCTTGGCTGGATCTGTTTGAACAAAACAAAATGTTTAAAATTATTTTTGCAGATGTGAAAGATAGACCTGTGAGCGACCTACACCATTTCAATCTTCATAATGGTACGATCTGGAGATGGATACGCCCTATTTTAGGAGAAGACAAAGATGGTAAACATACATTGAGACTTGAACTTCGTGTACTACCCTCCGGACCTACGCTTATAGATACACAAGCTAACATATGGTTTTTCATCGGTCTCATTGAAGGCTTAGTGAGATCAAAGATCGATCTGACAAAAATACCATTTGAAAAGTTAAAAGATGACTTTTACTCTGTAGCAAAAACAGGATTAAATACTGAATTTCATGAACCTATAAATGCGCTGAAAGTCTCATTGCAAGAGTGGATCTTAAACGATGGACTGGCACTTACGAAAATGGGGCTTGACTCTTTTGGCATAGATAATGTAGAGATATACATGAATATCATAAAACAAAGAACTTCAAGTGCACAGAATGGTGCATCGTGGCAACTTGAACATTATAAAAAATTTAATAACATACCTAAACTTATGGAGGATTATATGAAAAACTCTGAACTAAATATTCCCGTACACACATGGAGCCTCTAAATGAAAAGTAATTTAACAGTACTAGACCATATACCAAGTGCATTTCTCTCTATCTCTCATCGCCAGATCAAAGAGCTTTTTGACTCACCTACCTTGATACACTTAAAAGGGGAGAAACAGTCTGCTCTATTCATCTCTATTTTGCTGCATGGTAATGAATTCAGCGGTTTACAGATCATGCAGGAGATACTAAAGAAATACCAAACCACTGATGGCTATAAACTACCAAGAAGTATATGGCTTTTTATAGGTAATGTAGATGCAGCACAAATGGGTGTTAGACTCAGAGATGGACAAATAGACTTTAATCGTGCATGGCCGGGGACACCCGAACCCACTTCAGATACAGCAATATTGATACAAGAAGTAATGGATATTATCACACAAGATGAGTTGTTTGCTTCTATTGATCTGCACAACAATACAGGTCAAAACCCTCCTTATGGGTGTATATCAGTAGTAAATGAGAAGAACAAATACCTCTCTAGCTTTTTTAACCATATTGCTATGGTGTTTCAATCACCAAAAGGTGTCTCAACCATGGCATTTGATGATATCTGTCCAGCTATCACCCTTGAGTGTTCAACCCCGGGAAATGAGCCTGCAATAAAAAGAGCATTTGAACTTATAGATGACCTGATGCATATGGATCACTTTCCTGACAAGCCACTACCAGCGCATGATCTGCAGTTGGTTAAGAACAGCGCTACGATCAAGATAAATGCAGATGTTACGTTTTGCTTTGAAGATGATGAGTATGGTGATACTCTGGGCTATGATCTTACATTGGTCAAAAACTTTGACCATCATAACTTTACACAATTAGAAAAAAATGAAATATTTGCCTATTCAAAAGTTGATAAACCATTTTTAGTGATCTCACCCGATGGTAAAGATATTACAGAAGAGATCATCAAAAATGATAATGGAAAGATATCCATTAAAAAAGCACTGATGCCAGCAATGATCTCCTTGGACAAAAAGATAGTCCTTCAAGATTGCCTGTGCTACCTGCTCGAGGATTATTAAATCCTTAGGCATAGGTGATTCTATTCCACTCTTCACTATTGACTAATTTTTATACAACAAATAGTATATTTTTTATACTCATATTTATTATAATATTTTAAATAGTACAAAGACCATTTATCTCTAAGAGATAAGGTAAAAAAGGAACGAATCATGTGTCTATCTCCAAAAACCGTAGAAGTATGTAAGCTATCTGCACCTGTTATAGTGAAACATAGTGAAACTGTTGCTTCAAAGTTATATGAAAAACTATATGAGAAATCCCCAAGAACCAAAGAACTGTTTGGTGGAACAAGTGAAGCACAGTATAAACAATTCAAAAGAGCCATTACTTTATACAGTAAGAATATTGATAAGATCAAAACATTGGATTGTTCTATTCCACATATAGATTCTGAATATAATTCAATGATAGAAAAATCTTTATTACAAGCTATAAAAGATGTATTTGGGGATGCTGCAACAAATGATATCATTGAAGCATGGAAAGAATCTTATATTTTCTTAGAAGATATTGTCATCACAAGAGAGAAAGAACTTTATGCATCTGCATAGATAACCTTCAATGAAGGTTATCTTATCAGTATTTCTCCAATGGATTATACTTGATCATAGCAGGTTCAGAGAAGTTTGGTACATCATCATAAGTAAATACTGCATAATACTTCTCTTTATCAAATGAAGCAAAGTTATCGTAAGTATAGGTGTCTTTACCTCCATAGATCTTCACACCATCCATAAAGTGTTTTGGTGTATGGAAACTGTTTCTTACAACGTAGTAACCGTTTAAGGCTTCATCATTGACTTTGTTCCAAGAGAGCTTGATCATCTTGTTTTCTTTGCTGATAGTCAAATTTTCAACAGCAGGCAATGGAGTACGACGTTTTGGGATATATTTTACGTGAAGTTCAACATCTGTATTCCATTCTATGATCCTGTTTTTCACACCTGATGGAGATGTAGGTTTGATCACAAGCTTCAGTGTTTTTCCTTCTTGATGCATCTGATCAAGGGCTATCTTCGACAAGGTATCAAATTTAAAATACTGATACTCTTTTGCATTAAGGTCTGACTCTGCTACTTCATATCCTATATACTCTATCTTCTCACGGTTTTTAATGTCCTCATAGGTCCCTACTTCATCTACTTCAACCAGTTCCACATAGTATCGTATATCAGACTTTTTCTTAAAAGTATTGTTATTACGTATACGTAATGCACATTGGGTTATAACAGTGTTTTGATGGTCTGGAAGTTGTGAGATATCAAAATCGAGATATCCATAGACACGATGACCTTCTGCATCAAATCCACTTTTAATTCCCTCTACTTTTCTATCTAGACAAATAGTAGAAAGTGTCTTCGCAGAAAGTTTTATCTTCTCTTCTTCAACGGTATACTTAATGTCAAGCATTGGTCTATATTGTATACCTCCCCCAAATTTTCCATATCCTATGTCAAACTGCATCATTTGACTGTCTTCACCATCTGGCAGTGTTTTTGGTCCATCTATTCTAAAGATAGCTTTGTTGTTTACGATTTCCTTTTGGAGTAGTTCACATTCATGTCGAGAAAACTCCCAAAAATTCCAGATACCTTGTGTTAATTGTCTAGACTTGATAGCTTGACCCATTCTACCTTTCGTCTCGGCATTTTCTATTTCTGTAAAATCGGTGATGTCAGAAAAACTGTCTGGCTTTAAAAGTGACAGGTCCCATTGACCATATTTTTCTATCTTGGCCCCTACTCTGTTCATAGGATAGAGGTAAAATCTGGCTGATTTAATAATAGCATTTTGAGGGATACTATCCAGATCAATACTTATAACGCCATCACAGATACCTTTTGATTTGTTGACTCCCACAAAGAGAGAATTGAGTCCAAAGTGTGAACGGTTCTGTTCTTGCGTGAATTCTCCTACATACCCTGTCCCACTTTTGTTTGCGAAGATAAGTTTAAAAAACTCATCATCTTCAAGTGCAGTACGTACCTTGACTATGGGAGCAAATGGTGACTTGTATCCCGTTGTTTTATTAACAGCACGGATGGTGTAATAATAATTTGTAGAACTCTCCAAGTCTGTATCGATAAAGCTATTTTCACCTACAATGCCTACTTTAGTACGCTCATTACAAGCATCTTTATCTTCTGTACTTCTATAGATCTCAAAGAAAATGTCATCTCTTGGCTCATATTTCCATACAAGCGTAACAGAAGTAGCATCTCTACCTCCTATGGTAAAGTCATCTACTCTTCTTGGTGCAGCGGAAGAGTAATTGATCACTTCGCCAAACGCTTTTTTAAGTGCAGGAATGTTTTCATTGATACTTCCACTCATACTCTTCATATAATCAGGAATATTCTTTGTTCCTACCTCTGCGACTACAGAGATAATACCTTTAGAATAATAATACTCACGTCCACTACCCGAAATGAGACCTGCAGGTGGTTTACCTCTGTGGATACCGTATCTTCTGCCTGTTACTTTTGCAAATTCATCGTTCATATTTGCACATAAAACATTCATATCTGTGCCATCTATTTCTGCTTCATGCATAAACTTATGTGCTGGAAAAAATACATTTCCTTGTGAATGGTAATCAAAAGCTATGGTGATGTTCTCATGAGAATCTACAAACGCCTTGATCGCAGAAGTTTCAGCCTCTGAAAAAGGTTCTTCTCCACCATAAACATTTGAAGAGGTATTATTCTGTTTTACAAATCCTATGGAAAAGTTTCTGTTTAGATCCACACCAAAAGTACCATCATGGTTCTTTCGTCTGTTCTTCCGCCAGAAAGAGAAGTGTTTACGTGAATACTCATACCCATCAGGATTTAGGCATGGCACCATATAAAGTGTAGACTCATTCAAACTTTTTTCAAGTTCAGGATCTATAGTTTGATTTTCTGCTGCATATTCTATGAACTTCAACGCAAGTTCATTTCCTATCCATTCACGTGCATGGATACTACCAGTATAGAGCATCGCAGGTTTTTCATCAGCTGTCTTAACATTTTGAGATATTTTAACAAGGACGATATCTCGTCCTTCATAGGTTGTCCCTATAGGTATAACCTTTATAAGATCTGGATGTTTCTTCTCCATCGCATCAAGAAAGATCAAACTCTGTTCATACGACATATATTGGTTTTTCATACTTTGTTACTCTTTTTATATTTTATTTATTCTTTTGGACACCAAAAAATACATTTAAGTATATACATCAATCTAATCTTTTAAAACGATTAAGCTCAAGTATACATTCCCACATAATTGAGTGGGAAGTGTATTTAAACAGCATTTGATATTACAATTTGTTTTTAAATGATTCCCACTGTTTCACAAGTTTAGAAAGAACTTTTTTCTTGAACCATGAAAACTCTTCTTTTAGTTTCTCAGGAGCTTCTTCCAAAGTTTCTATGAGTTCCACAGTATCAAATTTTTCTAAGATCTTTTTAGATTTTTTCTTACCTATGCCCTCTACAGAAGTCAATAGCTTTTTAATCTTTTTTTCCGTCAAGACGATCGTTGATTCTTGACTTTCATCTGTTGAAACTTCATCTGTACTTTCGACTTTTTCTTCACTTTCTGCTCTTGGATTACTCTGAACATGCACCTTTCTTATTGTTCTTCCATAATTGTCCTGGAAGTTCCACTTTTCACTTGGCCACGCTTCTTTTGTTCTATCTTCTGTGAGCATCATTGGGTAGAGTGCATCAAGATCATGCAAGTATATCTCACCCTCTTCTGTTTCTCTTCTTTTTTTATCAAGGAAATAAGCACCATCATAAGAAGGCGTATATTTTCCAAAGGTAATATAACGAAGTGTTCTAAGTATAGATGAATCCATCTTACCAAGTTCTTCCCAATTATAAAGTGGAATATTCGGCTTAGAAAATCTACCATTTGAAAATTTCCACATGAGGTACTGACCTATCCAGTCTCTGATATAAGGGAAAGCTGCAAATGCAGTTGCACACTCCAATATACGGTATTTACCATCTTCACCTACAGCAATGTCACATGCCCAGTACTCTGCATTGGCTGATTTGGAAACCTGAACAGCCAGATCAAGTAACTCTTTGGGTACATCCATATAGTCCATACTTCCACCTTGAGAAGTATTTGTCAACCATTCACCCTCTGGTGGTCTTCTCCAGAATGCACATACAGGCTTATGACCGATAAGCATGACTCTTACATCTGCTTCCATCGGTACAAAATCCTGGAAATACGCTGGAGAATACTTTTTTTGAGCTAAAAGATTTCTGGCTTCCTGTTTAGAGTCTACCTTGTGTACAAAGTAGCCGCCATAGTTAGATGGTCCGTAAGATTTTTTAATGATCTTAGGGTATTTCGTCTCTTCAATAAAGTTATCTGCCTTCTGCATATCATAAAAGATATAGGTTTGAGGAATAGGTATATCATACTTCCATGCAAAGCGTGTCACGTTCTCTTTAGACTTGTTAGAAAACTGTGTGTCCATTGAAGGAATAAACTTCACATCAGGCAACTCTCTTGCGATCTCTCTAAATGTCTCATACGCTGTTGCTGGAATATTACCTATAAGGATATCGATCTTTTTACGCTTTACTTCTCTTACAAAACGGTCTTTATCGTTTTTCCAGTGGTAGGTTACCGTCTCTATCTTATCTGGCCATCCTCTAAAATTTGACTTATCAAAAAATCTTAATACATAGTCGAGATAAAGCATCCCTATCTTTGGTAACTTTTCAGTCTTCTGTTTTTTTGCCATTTTAATCCCTTATTTTTTATTCGCTGTTTTTCTATCTATAAGATCTACGATAAGATCTATCTTCTTCTTGTTAAAGTCTAACCCCAACTTCTCTTGTTCCGGTGTTGCGAAAGCAGGTATACCATTGACTTCGAGTACCACATACTCTTCTTTCTCTAAATCATAAATGATATCCACACCTGCAATATCCGTACCACACACCCTAGCTGCTTTCTTGGCAATAGCGATCACTTCATCATCCGGCTCCCTTAAAAAGACCGACCCGCCACTTGTTATGTTTGTACGCCAGTCCGTTTTACTTGCCTTACGTCCATAACAACCCACAAACTCACCATCAACGATGTCCACACGAAAATCTGTGTTGTCATATTTTAAGAACTTCTCGACATAGAAAAATCTCAAATCCATCTGATTGAGAAAAGGCATAAGCATATCCAGCATTGATTGATTTTCTATCTTGGTCAATCCTACGCCTCCCCAGCCATCAGTCGGTTTATACACCATTTTACTCCACTTGTTCATGATCTTTCCAAGCTGCTTCGAGTCATCTCTATGGCAGAGTTGGAACTCAGGTGTTGCTATTCCGTGTTGCTGAAGTAAAAATGAAGTTTGAAACTTGTCTTCAGTCAAAGTAAAGGCTTCATAAGAGTTTATCATCGGTATCACACGGTTGAGTGCTTGATAAAGGAAGGATTGATACTGCGTTTGCTCTCCTGCATTATAAGATAAAAATAGATCGAGTTCATCAACTATCAGCTTCTTATGAACGATATGTCCATTCTTTGCTACAGCATGTCGAAGATTAATGTCCGTAGTGGTTTCGATATCTCTCTCTTTAAGTTTCTTGACGATCTTCTCTTGAATCTTGTCACCACCACTGTTACTGTAAAGCCACATACCGATTTTTCTTGACATTTTTTACTTCCTTCTTATTTAACAACTAATCTAATATTTTACTATATTTTACTAAAATATATTCAGAGAAAATATAAAGATTTGCCTTAATAATAGGCAATATTGAGGATGATATGAGTAAACAAAATTTTGATGAATTACAAAAAATTATAGAGATCAACTCTTGGACAAAAAATAAAGAAGGTGTAGATAAAAACGGTGAGATCTTTGCATACTGGATGCAAGAGTTGGGATATACACTTACACGTTATCCAAGAGAAGAGATAGGTGATCATCTTCATCTTATCTCTTCACATAGAGAAGGTAAAAAACTCCTTCTTTTGGGTCATCTGGACACAGTCTTTCCACCAAACACTTTTGAAGACTTCAGAGAAGATGAAGAGTGGATCTACGGTCCAGGTGTATGTGACATGAAAGGGGGTAACTATGTAGCCCTCGAAGCACTCAGAAATGCCTACCGTGCTTACGGAGAGATACATAACATTGACTTTCTTCTAGTAAGTGATGAAGAGACAGGAAGTGATGATTCTAAGCACCTTTCAGCAAAACTGGCAAAAGACTACGACTACTGTATGGTTTTTGAAGCAGCAGGTTTTCATGATGAAGTGGTGATAGGACGTAAAGGTGTGGGTACATTTTTCATAGATATAGAGGGAATTGCTGCACATGCAGGAAACCACTACAGTGATGGGGCAGATGCTAATCTTGAGGCAGCACATAAACTCTCTCAGCTTGTAGCTTTAACTGACCTGCAAAAACAAACTACCGTAAATGTTGGTAAGCTCTCTGGTGGTATAGGTGCTAACACCATTTCACCCAAAGCACATCTTACTTTTGAATTACGATATACCCACACAGAGGAAAGAGACAGAGTCCTTAAAGCCATTGACGAGATCGTTGCACATTCACATGTTGAAGGTACAGAATCAACACTTTCTGGAGGTATCCAAAGAGATGTGATGCAGCCCTCCCCTGAACAACAAACATTCATAGACCATATCAACAGCCTATGCAATATTCAACTTCCTACTGAAAAACGCGGTGGTGTGAGTGATGCAAACGTCATCTCATCTCAAGGTGTAGCTACACTGGATGGCTGGGGACCTTACGGTGATGGAGACCATACTGTTCATGAGAGAGCGTCCAAGAAAAGTTTTCACGAGCGTATCGACTTGGTCACTGAGATATTGACACACTTTCTAGAAGGAAAGATCTAAACTTCTAGAAAACCTTATAAAATTGAGCCACTTTGTGATGTTGAATCTGCAAGTGGCTCTATTTTATAAGGTTTTGCTTTCTTCTCTTAATATACTCAAGGATTCAGCCATTCTTATTATTCTAATCATATTATTGACAGTATAGTCTTGCTTTCTGTCTTCGCAAATCTTTTTTTCCATATTCGCATATTGAATTAGTAGTACTAGTTCTAAGTTTTTCCAATGCAAATGTTCACATTCATTAAGTAAAGCATGAAATTCTTGTTCAAGTGTTTTTTGCATAGACATCTCTTCTCCTATGTATGTATCAATTGTTAAACAGCAGTCGGCAGAGTATCTTCAACCCCATAAATGGAATTATGAGGGTAGTTTGTCTGGCGCTTTTGAAACAATAAAATATTTGGTTTCTGGATCACCCCTGCTTCAATATTGATCGCCTGTCGAATGGTCTCATCTTTCTGCCAGTTTGCAGGACCTGACATCACAGCCTCTATATGGACAATAAGTGCTGCAGAGATAGAGCGAGTGGCACTTTCCCAAAGATAGTTTGGTGTATGATCCACAGCATAATAATCAACCATCCCCACTTTGATCATCGGCTCTTTAAACGAAGTCGGTTTGGCAAAATAAAAGCCCATACCTTCATCACAGCTGACATCAATAATGAGACAGCCTGGCTTAAGAGAAGACGCCTCTGCTTCAGTCACATAGTCTACAGGATTGTCTGGTTCTTGGAAGGTCCCGTTTATAATGATGTCTGATTCACTTATGAGATCGGACAAAGGCCGTCTGCTACCATCGTGCTCGACTACAACCATTCGTGCTTCATCTACTTTTCCTGGAAGAATAGTCACATACTCACAGTCAAGTACCTCTTCTCTTACTTCGTAATTAGGACGCTGAATACAGATGGTAACATCTCTAAATCCATGAGCCTTAAGTGCATAGATAGCACCACGGCTTACTGCACCAAAACTGAAAATGATCACTTTACGCTGATTTCCGTAATGTCCATCAATACCTTTTAACTGCAGGGCATGAAGTACAGCACAGTAGCCGGCCATTTCATTGTTTTTGTAAAAGGTGTGACGTCCCATCTGTCCGTTAGGTCCCCATACAAACATATCTTCAAAAGCGATAAGCGTCTGCTTGCGTTCAATTGCGATCTGTGTCATAGCACGTTGCTGTACACAATGTGGATAACCCCATACTGTACCACCTTCTCGAAGCTCTTCTAAATCAGCCGGAACGGGTTTGGCTAATACGACCACACTGCTGTTAGCGAGTATTTCACTACGCGATGCCATGCCGCCTGTCTTCTCGGCAATGACCGAATCCTCTATGCCAAACGGCTTTCCATAACCCTCTTCAAAGATCATCTGGCGGCGAATACGCTCAGGAATTCGTTCCAGGTGATCTGGATGGATTGGCATACGTTGCTCATCTTCTTTTTTTGAAGTCCCAATGACTCCGAATGTAAATATACTGATAGGGTTTCCTTATTTTGAAGCCACTAGAGCGTGCGACGTCATAAAAAACGAAACAGCCTTCATAAACTTAGTTGGTGATTAAAAAATCTTTTGTGGTGCAATGTTCGCAGTCCTGTGAATGTCGGACAATGAAACTTCTATCTTGTGTATAATAGAGAAGAAAAAGAGAGAAAAAAACTTGTCTGTTGGAGTATTCATATACTCAAGCAGTTATTCAGTATATCCGTTTGTTTCTAAATAAGAGCTTCAGCAGCGTTTCGAATAAAAAAGTATCTACTATTTAGGATGCATTCATTGTTGTTTTAGGTTGAGATATTTTTCATTACGTCATTGACTGAAAATTCAGCTATAATGGTAACATTATCATGATACTTGATCTGTATTATAATATCGTTTTTGCAATCCTTCAAAAGCATAAAAGCAACATACATATAAAGCTTAGATCTACTCTAATTAACAATAACCGATTTTTGTTAAGCTTATTCTCAATGCACTCTTAATTTATTCTATTTCTGACAAAAAGATATTATGAAAAGATTGATGCACCCCTCTAGGAAAATTATTAATGAATATTGAAATTATCACCACTCCAAATGATGAATTAAAAGAGAGTGGATTTGGAAGTCTAAAATCTTGCAACAATGTACTGGAATCTATCATAAACATGGGACATAATGTTGTATTAACTACATGTACAACTAAGTATGATTTAGAGAAAGTCGTAATAAGAAACCCTGATCTAGTTCTATTAGCTGTAAAATATGTATCATTTGAAAATGAAAACGATATTTGGCTAAGCGATTATTTTTCTAAACATTCTATTAATTACAGTGCTTCATCAAGAGAGGTACTAAGATTTGATTCTGATAAAGTGCTTGCAAAACTACACCTAAAAGAGAGTGGGATTAAAACAGCTAATTATTTCACAGCAATTCCAGGTCAATATAAATGTGCAAAAGAATTACCAATTGTATTTCCCCTATTTCTAAAACCAATCGATGCCGCAAATGGAAATGGTATAGATGATTTGTCATTTGTAACAAATTTTATAGATTTTGAAAGTAAGGTATTGTCATTACACGATACCTTTAAACTTCCCATATTGGTGGAAGAGTATTTGAATGGAAAAGAGTTTACAGTAGCAGTCATAGAAAAAACCAATGGAGAATTAATCGTTTCACCAATTGAGATAATACCCTTGGTTTCTACAAATGGGTTGAGAATTTTAGGCCAACAAGCAAAAAAAGATGATACAGAAGAACTCAAAAAAATAGTTGACAATGATATGAAAATCAAACTTATAAAACTGGCAACAGATGTTTTTAACGGCTTGGGCATAAGAGACTATGGAAGAATAGATATAAAAACAAATAAAGCCGGTGAATGTTTTTTTATGGAAGCAAATTTAGTTCCTGGTATGACTCAAGGCTCTAGCTATTTTCCAAAAGCATGTGAGATTGAAAATGAATTAACGTATGATAAAGTTATTGAACTGATGTTGTCAAAAGGATTAGATCGTATCCCTTATGCGCTACCATCCACTCTAAACAGCCTACTGAACCATGACGAAACACTACCTGCTCTTCAGCCAATCTTAGAACCCCTCAATCACCAAGGATTTCTTCAGCATGAAGGAGTATAAAATTAATATCTTAATACTTGACTATTCAGTGGATAGGAGTGAAACGTCTGCTATCAAACGCTGGTTACCCGTAAATTCAAATGTATCATCACTGTTTATTGATACAGAGGAATCTTTTTCCGATAATCTGATCAATGATGATTTCACTCATGTAATCCACACAGGATCTGCACTGTCAATTACGCAAATCGCACCATTTACAGATAAAGCGGAGGAGTATATCCGAAAAGCCAGAGACAAAGGTATTTCACAAATGGGCATTTGCTATGGTCACCAACTTATTTGCCAGGCATTGATCGGAAAACATGCAGTACGATCATCATTAAACGGTCTGGAAGCAGGCTGGAACGATGTCAAGTTTGTTAATAGTTCAATAAATACTCTTGGTGTGAGAGAAAATGAAACCGTGTGGCAGCACCATTTTGATGAAGTAGTAGAGTTACCTGAAGGATCAGAACTTTTTGCAACAAATCATCATACGAGAATACAGGCATATATAAATTACGAACAGCGCTTGTTCGGGACACAGTTTCACCCTGAATTTGATAAGGAAGCCGGTGATAAAATCTTTTTGGATTACGGTCCATTTCCAGGCCAACATAACAATAATCCTAACGATATGATTAAGCGCGGTCCTTCGTTTGAAGTAGGGAAAGTATTTTTCAGCTTTTTCCTGGGTATGAAGGCGTAAACAATGGGATTAGACATAACACTCTACTTTCAGATTGCCATCACTATAT
>NZ_JBATIY010000186.1:0-3242 GCF_049668085.1 Sulfurovum sp.
GCATATAGGTGGAATGGTGGTGAAGAAAACTATAAAAAACAAATTGAAGTTCTTGAGTTTAAATAAATCAAACTTTAGGGAGCAAAATAAAGTATCATGCAGAAAATATGACAGTTAAATTAGCACAAAATAGGGGATGTCTAAAAAGTAGGAAATTATCATGAAAAGAGCCTACCATAGGGACTTTAGCCCATAGGGTAGAGTATCTCTTCATGTACTTTGTCACAAGCTCTTAGAATTTCATCACTCAGTGTCATATTCATAGCTGCGAGTGAGGCATCCAATTGATCTGTGTGCGTTGCTCCGATAATAGTGGAAGCTACAAAATCAAATTGTTTGGACCAGGCTGTAGCTAATGTTACCGGATGCATACCTGCATCGGATGCTATCTTAAGGTATTTTTGCGTGGAAGCCAGTGTTTTGTTATTCATAAAACGTTGTGCCATAAGACGCTGTCTTTGGTGTGGTGATTTTAAATAGGTTGCAAATCTTCCTTCTGCATCTTCAGGTCTCAGCCCCTGATTATATTTTCCTGAAAGCACACCTCCTGCCAGTGGTGAGTAGGGAAGTAGTGAAACTTGTTCCTTTTGAACAAGGGTAGATAGCTCATCTAAAAATCTACGATTGAGTAGAGAAAAATTGTTTTGTATGGACTCAAATCGTGCCAGTCCTTTATACTGAGATGTCATTAGGGCTTTACTTGTGCCGTAGGCCGTATCATTTGAAGTACCTATGTAACGTACTTTACCTGACCTTACGAGTCTGTCAAATGCTTCAAGAGATTCTTCTATAGGGACTACAGTGTCAGGCCAATGCATTTGATAAAGATCGATATAGTCAGTTTTAAGTCGTTTTAAACTTCCTTCTATTGCACGTACTATGTGGAAACTATCTATAGCTGTCAATCCATGACGGACAGGAGGAACGAACCATCCACTTGACGCACCAGCTACCTTCGTGGCCAGAATGATAGAATCACGGGGTTTTGTTTGCATCCATTCACCGACCCACTCTTCAGTTATACCTGCAAGTTTTGCATCAGGAGGAACAGGGTAGAGTTCAGCCGTATCGTAAAAGTTGATGCCATGGTCATAGGCTTTGTCCATAATGGCAAATGCATCTTTTTTATCACACTGTGTTCCAAAAGTCATTGTCCCCATACAGATCGGGGAAACGCGAAGTCCTGTTCTTCCAATATATCTATATTGCATCATATATCCTTAAAAGATCTAATGTCATATCATAGCCTAATTCGTTTAATTACAAAAAAGGAGCAGATAATGAATCATGATGATAGAAATGAAATTTGATATGTGTTCCTGAAGTGTCTACGTTTTGGAAAGTGTTTAGATGGAGTAATCAAGTACGAATTCAAATTCTGTTGTTTGTGAACAAGATACAGTATCATTTGAAAGATCAGAGTAACAGGTTCTGTTCCGTCCTTCATGCTTAGCTTGGTAGAGTGCCATATCTGAACGAGAGAATATATTTTCGAAAGCAGTATCAGTACTTCTGTTCTCACTGATACCGATAGAAGTTGTCACAAAAATAGTTTGTCCTTCATAGGTAATAAATAGATTTTCGACCTCTTTACGGATTTGTTCAGCTAAGAGATAGGCATTATCATCATTGATCTGAGATAAAAGTATGGCAAACTCTTCACCTCCAATACGGGCAAATATATCACTTTTATTTAATATTTTTTCTATGGTTTCAACAAAATGTTTCAATAGATGATCACCAGCCTGATGGCCATAGGTATCATTGACCTTTTTAAAATGATCTAGATCAAGTAAGAGTAGGGTTAGGTTAAAATTATTTTTTTGTGCTGTTAGAAAGTAGTGTTCAGAGATATCATTGAACATACGTCTATTCATGATCCCTGTTAAATAATCTGTAGATGCTAAGATACTTAAACTACTGTTTTGCTTCTTCAAGCTATTTTCGTAATTAGTAATTTTATTGGTATATACATAAGATAAAAAGCTTCCAATTAGAAGACCTAAAATACCAGAATTAATCGCTACAGGAGAGAGTTCCAAGTCTACAAAAGAGTTGAAAGAAAGAATAATGACTATAGATGCCAGAGTATAAAGTATACCGCTCATTTTTCCACTGACGATATAGGCAACAAAAATTAAAAGATAAAACCATATCATTCTAAATTCATCTTGAGGTACAAAAATGAGTGCCGATGTAAATGTAATCAATGAGATAGTAAGCAGTAAGTGTGCTGTTAGATTATAATTTTTTTTAGACGATCTTAAAAAGAAGATAAGCATGATCGTAAGAAAACTGTAAACATAGTCAACTTTTGAGTGAATAGGGCCAATGTCATTGATATCAAAATCACTGAGTAAAGCAAAAAGTGCAGAAAAAAAAGCAACAATGATGAAAATAGAATTCAACATTTTAAATTTAAATTTGAGAAGGTCTTCATCTGTAGAAAATTTAAAACCACTATATAAAAAATTATCTAGACTCATTATTTACTACTTACTTTCATATGTTCTAATCTATAGTAGCATATTAGTGATTAAGAGGTATTTTTTCTTTTCTTATAACAATAATTAATTTTGCTAATTGTTACAAATCTATATATAAATATTAATAAATAACTCACTAATATATGGTTAACCTTATTGGTCTATCATATAGGAAAGGATTTAAAAATGGATAAACGAAATTTAATATCTGTAACACTTTTAGTGACTGCTTTAGCATTCAATCCGTTATTTGCAGAGCATACTTTAAAAACGAATCTATATGTAAAAGAAAATAGGGTCACTTCTAAAATCTCTTCTATCTTACATAAAAGAGGACTGGATGAAGATGCGGCTAAAGAGTTGTCTGAAAATCTCGTGAATGAAGATGAAGAACTATTTGTACTAATGATAGACAATTTACTTCATGGATGTAATGATCTAAACAAAGATGAAATTTTGGAATATTTGAGTACGGCTGCATTACATAGACAAAATGTAGAGCTTGATTCATACGCACAATTGGTAAGTATGGTTTCTAAGATCAAACAAAAACTTTTAGATGAGAAGACTTTAGAACAATTAAGTATAGTTGCAAAGAGCAATGCTCATTATGTAAAGAGTTATAGACTATTTACAGAAAAAACACTTTTAACTTAAAATCATGTAGAAAGATATATTTTCTACATGATTTGCTTATGAGATATCTTTTGGTTAACATAATATAAATTCTATCAAAAAAGTAAATCTCTTCTCCTC
>NZ_JBATIY010000187.1:0-9559 GCF_049668085.1 Sulfurovum sp.
TTACAAGCAGATGGTTGGCATCAATACTGAGTTTAGTCTCTTCACTTCTAAAGTCAAATCCTTGTTTGAGTCTTTCATTATGTAGTCTCACTGTTATTTTTTGTAGAGGGAGTAACCATGTTAAAATGTCAGCTACAGTACCAGTGATATCTGTAATTGGATTATTTAATATATCATCTATATTTTCATAATTAAAACGGTGTTTTGAGTGAATGATAGCTTCAAAGAATTCTTCTTCCAAAGGTTTCAGTGTTGTTCTGTCTAATTCTATCTTTGCCACAAATGCTAGTCTGTCTACTTTGGGTTTGAGTGAACAGATATTTTCACTGAGTTCTCGAGGAAGCATAGGGAACGACTTGTGCGGTAGGTAAGTGGTAAAACCTCTCTTTTTTGCTTCTTTGTCTATGTTTGTAAAGTAAGGCACATAATGACTGACATCTGCGATGGCAACATAGAGTGTATAGGCTTCCATATCAAAATAGATAGCATCATCAAAATCTTTTGCTGTGACTGGGTCGATCGTACAGAAATCAAGATGCGTGAGATCTATACGGTCCAGATGCTCCTCTTTTGTAACTTCCAGTTCAACTTCCAGTGCTTCTGTGACACATTCAGGAGGGAAGGCATCTTCACGTTCGTAGAGTGCGAGTGAGATCTTTTCATCTACTTTTGGGTCATCCAGGGTTCCCATCACTTCTAAAACTTTATCATCATCGACATCAACTTTGAGCACCGTCCCCAGTTTAAATGCTTTTAAGTCCATACCATCCATCACGGCATGTGTAGGTTCTCCTGTACGGATGTTGAGTATAAGGAAATTATCTCGTTCATCTCTGTGTGTATAGGCGATGGTAAAGAGGTGTGCTTTGGTGATAACAAGTTGTACTTTACCGCTGGCACGTCCACGTCTAGCGATGATTCGTTTAGCAACGACCACATCACCATGTTTTGCACCCCAAAGGTCATCAGCTTCTACCAGTAGATCCCTTTGCTCTTTGAACTCTGCTTCTACATACCCTTTACCGTCTTTTCCTATATAGAGTCTACCCACACGATAGATAGATTTCAGTTTCCATAGTCCATCGATTTCTTCGAGAGCACCCAGTTGCTGAAGTGCCTGAAACGTATTTTGATCTTCTTGTTCGATATCTGAAATTAGACATCCATGCATAAGTTGTATGGCAAATGGGGACATGATTAAAGGCTCTCTTCAATGGTATTTACAGTAAACAATTTTGTTGTTTTCATTAAGAGTAATTATATTACTTTAACGCTTCAAGTCTCTCTATTCTTTGATCCGTACTTGGATGTGTACTGAAGAGTTGTTTCAGTGACATATCTTTACCGCTGAAAGGATTAATGATGAACATATGCGCTGTTTGCGGGTCTGCATCATGCATCACAGTTCCTCTGGCATAGTTGTCCAGTTTAGCCAAGGCACTTTGGAGCCATTCAGGATGCCCTGTCATTTCTGCCGCACCAGCATCTGCCATAAACTCACGGTTTCTGCTCACCGTCATTTGTATGATACTTGCGGCCAGCGGCATGATAAACATCAGTGCCAGTGTAACAAGAAGGTTAGGTCTGTCTCTTCCTCCACCAAAGAACATACCAAACTGAGCAAGCATGGCAATGGCTCCGGCGATGGTCGCCGTGACTGTACCGATGAGCATATCGTAGTGTTTAATGTGACTGAGTTCGTGCGCGATCACAGCTTCTACTTCTTCCTCTGTCATCAACTTCAAGAGTCCCTCAGTTACAGCTACGGCTGCATTTTCATAGTTTCTCCCTGTGGCAAATGCATTGGGTTGTTCTTCAGGGATGATGTAGAGTGCAGGCATCGGTAGATTTGCACGATGAGTCAGTCTTTCTACGATCTCATAGAGTCCTGTAGCACTGTTATGGTCTACAGGTATGGCATGGTAATGTTTCAACACTTGGGTGTCACTATAGTAATAGGCATAAAAGTTCATTCCAGCTGCTACGACAAAAGCGATGACCATCCCTGTCTGTCCGGCTATCATACCGCCAAACCAGATAAAAAGTAGGGTAAGCCCGGTCATGAGCGCATACGTTTTAAATTGTTCCATTGTGTTCTATCCTTCATAGGTATTTTTATTTTAATATACCATAGAGGTGCAAACCGAAAGTAAATCATACAATACGTTATAATAGATGTATGATAAAACTATTTTATACAGCATTTATATTCACAGTAGCGACTTTTGCTGCTTTTGAATCAGATATCTCGCAGATCACTCCGCAGATCAAACAACGCATGGTTAAAGGTAACTCCTGGAAAAAAGGTTGTCCTGTACCATTGAAAGATCTGCGTTATTTGCGCATCAAACATATCAATTTCAATGGTAAAGATCAGATGGGCGAGATGATCGTCCATAAAGATGTCTCTGTTGAGGTGACAGAGATATTTAAAGCACTTTATAATACGGACTATCCTATCAATAAAATGAGATTGGTGAGTTACTATAAAGGCAGTGACTGGCAATCGATAGAGTCAGACAATACTTCAGCTTTTAATTGCCGTAAAGCAACAGGAAGTAAACAGTGGTCCAAACACTCTTATGGAAAAGCCATAGACATTAACCCCATAGAAAATCCTTACATTTCTAGAAAAGGATATATCTCCCATAAAGCATCTGCAACCTATAGAAAAAGAGTACATAAAGAGTCTACTTATGAAGATAAGGCTGTATTATTAAAAGATGATGAAGCTGTTCAATTATTTAAAAAGTATGGTTGGAAGTGGGGTGGTGATTGGTCTGGAGTGAAAGACTATCAGCATTTTTCGAAGTAAGTTATTTCCATGATAAAATCTCCTATATTAACAGATTAAGTACTTTTTAAAATTATATTTTACAAAACTAACATAAATATTACATCAATGCTACGGTAATGCTATATACTTGTGTTATAATAATAATTATTATTTAAAATAATATTAGGATAGACCCTTAATATATAAATAAGTAAAAGATAAAGCATTTTTTTAAATTTAAATGAACAGAGGAAAAGTAAAGTATGACACAGGAACAGGAAAGATGTCTTGCTGAAGTGCTAGATAAAAGAAGTAAAGGGGATCGACTATTTGCATATATTTTATTAGTTGTTGTAACTTTTATAGTGGGTATCGGTGGTTATAACCTGTCTGGACTTATATCGTCTCTTTCAAATAATATGGACTCAATAGCTTCAGATCTTCATGCTATGCGTAATGAAATGGTTAGTATTTCACACCATATAAAATCAATGGACAATTCAATTATTACCATGAGTTCTGATATACACTCAGTGAATGTAACACTTGAAGGTATGGCAAACACTGTAGAACGTATTGATAATAATATAAAATATATGCATGAAGATGTAAATGAAATGAATAAAATGAACCCTTTTCGAAAAATATTTTAGTTTTATTTATGGACTATACAAATAGTGCATGCCACATGTTATAATAAAAGTCTAAAATAAAAAAGGTTAGATAAGTGTATAAAATCTGGGAAGTATTTTGGAGGTTTTTAGGATTAGGTTTTATTAGTTTTGGTGGACCTGCTGCACATATTGGCTATTTTCAAAAGACTTTTGTTCAAAAACTTAATTGGATTGATGAACAATCCTATGCAAAATTAATCTCTTTAAGTCAGTTTTTGCCTGGTCCGGGATCAAGCCAGATAGGTTTTGCTATCGGACTTCGTCGTGCAGGTATTTTCGGAGGTATAGCAGCATTTTTAGGTTTTACACTCCCGTCTTTTTTCTTACTCTATTTTCTTGCTACCGTAAATACGGAAAATTCCAGTGATCTATTTGGAGGAGTTGTTCATGGACTCAAACTACTTGCTGTGGTTGTGGTTGCTGATGCTGTACTTAGTATGTTTAAAGCATTTTGTAAAGATGGGATCTCTATCGCGATTGCTGTGCTAACCTCTACGGGTCTGTTATTATTTCCCAGTTTATGGATGCAGATGGGCGCTTTGGTTCTTGCGGCTTTTTTAGGTATGATCTATCATAAAACTGACAGGTATGACACTATAACAAAAGTTCGTGTCAATATGCTGCCTCTTATATTGTTTTTTATGCTTTTTATTGGTTTGCCAATGCTTACATTTGTCTCACAATGGATAGAAATATTTTCTGACTTTTACCAATCAGGAAGTCTTGTTTTTGGCGGAGGTCATGTGGTTTTACCTTTATTGCAACAAACATTAGGGGATGCCATTTCTACGGATAACTTTTTGCTAGGTTATGCTGCTGCGCAGGCTGTACCTGGTCCAATGTTTTCTCTTGCAGCTTTTCTTGGCGCGGATTTGTCTGCTGATAATCAATTTTTTGGAGCTGTCATTGCAACAGTAGGAATATTTTTACCCGGCTTTTTACTGCTTCTAAGTTTCCAAGGAGCTTGGGAATCACTTGCTGCAAGACCAAAAGTAGCGGGTGCAGTTTGGGGTATTAACGCAGCCGTTGTTGGATTATTGCTATCAGCACTATATAACCCTGTATTTATAAGTGCAGTTTTAACACCTGCAGACATGGCATTGGTCATTGTAGGTTATTTTGCATTGACTGCTATGAGAGTACCTATAGTAATGCTCGTATTGGGATTTGGAGTAATCGGCATGCTTCTGTAAGTGTAATAAATATGTACTAATGTAAGTGAATTTTCACTTTTCAGAAACTGGAGACCTTATAAATATATCACTTTATAAGGTTATTATTTTTTATAAAAGCTACATTAGTTCAATAATGTTTACTTCTTAAACACATTCCCTAACATCCCTTTAATAGCCCCTTGCAGATCTGCAGGGTAAATGACAAATTTGGAGTTGTCGCTTTTACTTATTTGCTCGAGTGAATTGATGTATCTGTCTCCGAGTAAGAACATGGCAGGCAGTTCTTTATCCTGAATGTTGTCACTTATAAGCCTAATGGCTTCTGCTGACGCATTTGCCAGAGCTATTTGTGCCTGTGCTTCTCTTTTTGCAGCTTCCAGTTTACCGTCAGCTTCCAAGATGGCAGCATTTTTGTTACCCTCGGCAGTAGTTTCGATGGCTCTTCTTTCTCTCTCTGCTGCTGCTTGTCTCTCCATAGAGTCTTGCATAGAAGCTGATGGTGAGATGTCTTGTATCTCTACAGATTTGACCGTCACTCCCCAGTCCGCTACATCATCAACGATCTGGTCTTTGAGTCTAGTTTTGATCTGCTCACGGTTTGAGAGTGCTTCATCCAGGCTCATTTCACCCAAGATAGAACGCAATGTAGTCATCACCAGTTGCTGGATAGCCAGTCTGAAATCTTCGATCCCATAAAGTGCATCCCTTGGGTTCGTCACACGTATAAAGGTTACGGCATTGGTAAGAATCACAGCATTATCTCTAGTGATCACTTCTTGTTGCGGGATGTCTAAAATGATATCTCTTGTGGTGATACGTTGACGTACTGCCTCAATATATGGAACGATGATGTTAAGCCCAGGGTTGAGTGTACGAGAAAATTTACCCAGTCTTTCAACGACCCACTCTTCACCCTGTGGAACGATATTGATACCCTTATATAGGGTAACGATAAGACCAATGACTAAAATGACAACGATGTTTAATGCTTCCATGATGAATTCCTTAAGATTTTATAGGTTCAACTTCTATGAGTTGTCCATTGATTTGTACAATCTGTACACGTGAGCCTTTGTCTATGTCTACTTTGGCTGTAGCATGCCACGAGGTATTGCCCAGCACAGGAGTATCAAAAGTGACTTTTCCTCTACTATGTGGTTGTATATCTTCCATGACGACACCTAAAGTGTCAAGTCTGTAGTTTGACTGTCCGCTATCTGTAATAGGATTCTCTCTAAACCACTTGAACCAAGCAGCAATGGCAAGGATGGAAAGTATCATCCAAATAGTAAGTTCTACGGTAAAGGATAGATCCAAATATATGTCTAGAATCCCCACAATAATTGCGGCAACTCCCAGTCCGAGGATGAAAAATGTCCCCATGGTCATATCTAAAATAAGTAAGCCGATACCAAAAACGATCCAATGCCACCATAGAACAGTCTCGTTGAGAAATTCAATCAAAGTCACTCCTTTTTTGTATGAATATTTATTATATCATAAAAAATAATTGTAGGTAAAATTCACGTTAATAAGTTATATTTGGATATAATCGCGAAAATTTTCGTACTTCGTACATCAAGGATAATAAATGTCAACTTTAAATGTATATTATGACAAAGATTGTGATATCAACATCATCAAGTCAAAAACAGTAGCAATGATCGGTTTCGGTTCACAAGGGCACGCACATGCAGAAAACCTTAGAGATTCTGGTGTAGAAGTTGTTGTAGGACTAAGAAAAGACGGTTCGTCTTGGGCTAAAGCTGAAGCTAAAGGTTTTGAAACATTGACTGTAGCAGATGCATCTGCAAAAGCTGACGTGATCATGATCCTTCTTCCAGATGAGAACCAAAAAGAGATCTATGAAAATGAAATCGAACCAAACCTTAAAGAAGGTGCTACTATTGCATTTGGACACGGTTTTAACATCCACTACGGAAGAGTTGCACCAAGAGCAGACATCAACGTTACAATGATCGCACCAAAAGCACCAGGTCATACTGTACGTTCTGAGTTTGTAAGAGGTGGTGGTATTCCAGATCTCATCGCTGTTGGTCAAAACCCAAGCGGTACAACTAAAGAGCTTGCTCTTTCTTATGCATCAGCTATCGGTGGTGGTAGAACTGCAATTATCGAAACTACTTTCAAAGACGAAACAGAAACGGATCTTTTCGGAGAGCAAGCTGTTCTTTGTGGTGGAGCTGCTTCACTTGTACAAGCTGGTTTCGAAACTTTAACTGAAGCTGGTTATGCTCCAGAACTTGCATACTTCGAATGTCTTCATGAGCTTAAGCTTATCGTTGACCTTATGTTCGAAGGTGGAATTGCTGACATGAGATACTCTATCTCAAACACAGCTGAGTATGGTGATTATGTTTCTGGTAAGAGAGTTATCAACGCTGAGTCAAAACAAGCGATGAAAGATATCTTAACTGAAATTCAAGATGGTAGATTTGCGAAAGACTTTATCCTTGAAGGTCAAGCAGGTTACCCTCGTATGAATGCTGAGCGTAACAACGACAAAGAAAAGTTAATTACTAAAACTGGTAATAAACTTCGTGAAATGATGCCGTGGATCTCTGCAAACAAAATCGTAGACCAAGAAACTAACTAATCTTTTTGGTTATTTGCACTCATCTTTCTGTGATGGGTGCAGTTACATACTGACGTATGCTCCTTTACCCAAGCACATAAATCTAAGTACAACTTACCAAAAATCTTTAGTTAGCTTTTTTCTTATAGACTTTTCTTTAAACATACAAAATTTTATACTCATTCTTAATGCTACTTTGTTACAATAGCTGAAAATTAAAACTAGTGAAATTTATGGCAACAGAACCTAAAAAAACAAATACCAGATCTTCTACGAGAAAAACACCGACAACAAAAAGAAAAAGTAGAAAAAATACTACTTTCAAAAAAAGTCTTTTTATTGTCTTAGGTGTATTTTTGATGATATCTATGGTGGCTTTTGGATATTTTTTGGGACAGAACGATATGCTTAATGCGCATACACCGATAGCACAGACCTATAAGACACATGAAAAAGAGAGTAAAAAGAAACTTTTAGAAGATCTCTCGAAGATCAAAACACAAAAGCCTCAAGAGAAAAAAGAACTTTCTTTAAAAACGGAAGTCAGTAAAGATAGACAAACCCCTTCCAAACCTTTAATCGATGAAACAGTAAAAGAAGATCTATTAGAGACCAAGAAGTACAACAGAGTAATGTTGGCTGATAAGGGTGGAAAACCAAAGCTTGCAATCATCATTGATGATGTCTCAAACAGGAGTCAGCTCAATAAGATACAAGCCACAGGTTTGAAGATAACACCATCCATATTTCCACCATCTCAACGTTCTATGACATCACATAACTTAGCCAAAGGCTTGGAACATTATATGATCCACTTACCAATGGAGTCAGGGAGTGCACAGTTCAATAAGCAGACTAAGACACTTATTACTACGTTCAGTGAAGAGCAGATAAAAGCCAGAGTGAAAGAAGTAAGAACTCTGTTTCCTTCTGCACGTTATGTTAACAATCATACAGGTTCTGTTTATACAGATAACTATGGTGCGATGCAGACACTCTATAATGCACTTCGTACAGAGGGATTTGTTTTTGTAGACAGCCGTACGATAGCTTCTACCAAAGTACCGAAGATCACAGATGAACTTGGTGATGCTTATGTTGCAAGAGATGTTTTTATAGACAATGAACATAATGTTCCTTATATACATAAGCAGCTTCAAAAGGCGGTAAGTAAGGCTAAGAAAAAAGGCTATGCGATCGCTATTGGGCATCCACATCAAATGACTATGAAGGCACTATCTACTGCAGGAAGTATCTTTGCGGATGTTGAACTGGTTTATATTGATGAGCTTTACAGATAATAGGCAACTCCCCTAAATATGGCAATTTGAAATATTTTTTATGGTAGCTTTGACCCTATGATATCATACGACTAAAAAGGCATACTATGAGTCCTCTGCTTACCCAATACATATCTAATTTAGAAGCTATGAAGAAATATCCTTCTACACTGTTATATAAGGGTAATCTAAATCTACTTAAACGTCCTAAAGTTTCTATAGTCGGTACAAGACGTCCTTCGAACTATACACGACAATTTACTTTTAGCCTTGCCAACGCTGTCAGTTACAACAAAAAACCCTAAAATATACTACGAATTTTGAGGCAAATAATGTAAAGAGAAAACCTTATAAAGTTATATATTTTATAAGGTTTTATCTTAACCTTAGTGACCGCCACTCATAAACTTCAAACCTACTGCACCTACGATGATACAGGTGATAAAAAATGCTTTTGCAACATTCATCACTTCATTAAAGACAAACACTCCAAGTATTGCTATGAGTGCTGTACCCATTCCTGCCCATACAGCATAGGCTATACCAATATCTATCTTTTTGATTGCGAAATACAAAAGAGTGAATGAAATGACATATGCTACTCCCATAATAGTGCTGTAGATTGGTGAATTATTCACAGAAGCATATTTCAATGAAAGTGTACCTATCACCTCAAATACGATTGCCAAACCTAAATAACCCCAATAAATCATTTTACACTTCCCTAATGCTATAAAGTTTTCTATATATTTTACATGAATATTATTGTAAACCTTATAATCTAACATATTTAAAAAATTTGGTGACAGGGTATATGAGGCAGAACTTGAAGGTGTCATCACAATACACAATGGTATTGTGAGATTAAGTTAGAATGCTCTAGTTGTTTTTTGAAAGTTGTGAAATGAGTTCTTCTAGAGATTCTTCTGGAAGCATACCGGCTTGAACAAATTGTACATCACCTTTGGTGTCTAAAGCTACCAAGAAAGGAATACTTCCTCTCCATTGTGCTCGTTGCTGGATATAATTTACCAGTTCAGATGCTTTCTCTTCTGATA
>NZ_JBATIY010000188.1:0-6104 GCF_049668085.1 Sulfurovum sp.
CCTGATAAGAGACCAGTTCTGTAGTGGCTTCTTCATAAAGTATGGCTTGTTTATATGCTTTTGCACCAAAGAAAACCATAGATCCCAATATGACGCTCAAGGCAATGTAAAGTATTACTTGTATTAATTTTTTCATACGAAGATTATACCTTAAGCTATGTTAGACTCAATGTGCTACTTCAAAATAGACAAACAACGTCTTTTGAAAAAAATTGTCATTGTCATCACTTACCATGACATAGCGATGCTTCCCTACTCTAGCCAAGCCCTCAAAGTTGTCTATATCCCATCCTTGGTGGGTGTTCATTTTCAGGATAAGTTCACTTTGGCACAGCCCTTTCTTGTTCTTGCACCCAATAAGATAGATCTTTTTTAATGTGATCACCAAAGGATTCATCAGTCCAGTAAATGAACGCTCCATCACCAATAGATTGCCATCATCCATCACTTCCATCGCGACAACAGCACTTTTACTTTCAGCTTCTGCTTTAAAATACCACTCCTTCCCATTTAACGCATAGATCGTTTGCTCTTTTTTGTTCTTATGTTTCAGTGGCCACTCTGTTGCAGTAAGTAAACCATATTTGGGGTGCCAGGTTAATGCTTCTAAAGATTTATTACGGCTTCTGTAATTGTCAGGATTTCTTAGTTTTTTAGGCAGGGTATACTGTTTAACCATTCTTCCTTTTTGGTCAAACTTTCCAATTTTCGCTCTACCTTCAAAAGAGGCATACACCTCTCCTTTGTCATTTATTGCCAGGCCTTCACTGTCTCGACGCCATCTTTGAAACTTTTTACCACTGTTTTTGACCAGCTCTACACCACCTATTGCATTGAGTGTTTCTATTTTATCTGAAAACAATGCATTAAAAACAAATAGTTTTCCTTCATCACTTACAAAATAAAGTTTCTTTGCATTGTGATCATAAGCAAGATCTGAAATTTCAGAAAACTTCAATCCGTCTATGTTTTTAAATAAGAGTATTTTTTGATCTAAAAGTGTCATACCTTTAAATTGGGTGGTATTCAAAGTAGGTGCTATGTGCGTGTTTAGCATTCCTCCTTGAAGCAGCCCGAGGAAACTTGCAAGGAAAAGAACTATTTTCATTTTTCTTTTGAATCTTCTTTAGAAAAATAGACTAGAATAAGTATCCATACTACAGCAAGATCTATAGCAACGTCTGCAAAGTTAAACACTGCAAAATTAAAGCCGCAATGCCAAGCGACATAGTCAACTACGCCTCCGTGCACAAAACGATCATAAACATTACCCAGTGCTCCACCTATAAGCAAGCCTGCAGGAAAAGCATAACGCTTTATATATCCCTCTATAAAAACAAAGAAAAGAATAGCCAAAATGAGCAATGCCTGTATCCATTTAAGGTAAGGTCCAAGAAAGGCGAACATTGAGAAAGCGACACCTTTATTGTAATGCAGTTCAAGGTCTATACACTCTCCGGCACGATAATACCCTTCCACAAAAAGTGATTTGATATTCTGATCGATGATAAAAGTACCCAAGAGGACAAGAAAAAAGACAGCAAAAGCTCGCATTATGCCAACGCACCTTTAAAGAATGTTTTACACTCTTCCATTATCTCTTCAAGTTTCTCTTCATCTTTACCTTCAAGCAAAAGACGGATCTTATTTTCTGTGCCTGAGTATCTGAAAAGATGTCTCATCCCTAAACTTTCCACTTTTTCTTTCAGCCCATCAAGTCCTTTAATGGTATCAAACGGCTTTTTTTCATCCACTAAAAGGTTCACTAAAAGTTGAGGGTAGGAAATATAAGGAGTAAATACTTCACTCGCTTTCTTTTCTGTCTCTACAAGATAAGCCAATGCTTGGAGTGCACTAGTGATACCATCACCTGTCTTGGCAAAATCAGAGAAGATGACATGTCCGCTTTGTTCTCCTCCGAAGTTCATACCATTTTCTTGCATCATCTCTACAACATTTTTATCTCCTACGGCAGAACGGTGAAGTGTCAACCCCTGAGAATGCAGGTACTCATCCAAACCTTGGTTACTCATCACAGTGGCTACCATACCATTGCCCTTGATCTTGTCATGGTTTTTAAGATGCACAGCAAGCACTGCCATAAGTTTATCTCCATCTACCACTTCGCCTTTTTCGTCGACCATTACAAGCCTATCTGCATCACCATCCAAAGCGATACCCACATCTGCACGTGATTCTAAAACAACTTTTGCCAAATTTTCAGGATGCATGGCACCACACCCTTCATTGATGTTAAATCCATTAGGCTTATCACCTATCACCACCACATCTGCACCAAGCTCTTGCAATACAGTAGGACCTACGATATATCCTGCACCATTGGCACAATCTATCACCACTCTTTTGCCTGCCAAAGTGAGTGGCTTAGGAAAGGAGTTCTTTATATGTACAATATATCGACCTATCACATCATCAATACGTTTAGATTTTCCTATATTCTTATCCGTCACTTGTGCTTTAGCAATCGCATCGTCATCCTCAAATATAGCTTCGATCTCTTCTTCTTTTTCACGGTTGAGCTTATTCCCTTCTCCATCAAAGAACTTGATCCCGTTGTCATAATAAGGATTATGGCTAGCCGATATCATAATACCTGCATCACAACGCATGTTTTCTGTTAAAAATGCAATAGCAGGTGTAGGCATAGGACCTATCTGTATCACATCAAACCCTACCGCTGTGAGTCCGGATACGATAGCATTTTCTATCATATATCCACTTCGTCTGGTATCTTTTCCTACTAAGATTTTTTTCGTTTTTGCAAATTGCTTAAAATAGATGCCCGTAGCCATAGCCAAACGCATTGCATTGACTGCACTAACTTTCTTCCCTGCTTTTCCGCGTACGCCATCTGTTCCAAAAAGTGTCACAATAATTTCCTTTAGGGTTTTTAACTGCCCCTTTGTTCTATTGGCATAATTTTAACGCAAATTAGATTAACTTTCCTCACGACTTTCTCCTTTAAGTCATGCAATCTCATAAGTCATAGCCTTAAATTAATAAATCTTTAATCTTTTTTTAGCTATTATTCGCGAACTATTTTCACTCTATTAAATTGAGTAATAACAACATACCTATAAAAGGAAACAACATGGCACACAACAAATCAGCAAAAAAACGTATTTTGCAAACTGCTGTAAGAACTGAGAGAAACAGATATTACAGAACAAGAATCAAGAACATCACAAAAGCTGTACACGAAGCAGTAGCGGCAGCAGATAAAGCAGCAGCGACAACGGCATTCGCAACAGCAAACAAACAAATCCATTCACTAGTAAGCAAAGGTTTCATCAAGAAAACTACTGCAGCTAGAAAAGTAAGCCGTCTTCATAAAATGGTAAATGCTATCGAAGCTGCATAAGCAGTCTCGATACACCCTCACTAAAACCCCAATCTAACACAAAGAACGCCTATGTTCAAAGAAAAACTTCAACCTTTCATCGATAGATACAACGAACTCAGTGAACTATTAAGTTCTCCGGATATTGCCAGTGATATAAAACGTATGACTGATCTTAGTAAAGAGCAGTCTGATCTTAGCCCACTGGTAGAAAAAGCAAACCTCTACATTGAAACAGCAGATGCTATAGATGAGAATAAAGAGCTCTTAGGTGACTCAGAACTTGGTGACCTTGCAAAAGAAGAACTTGCAGAACTTGAGCCAATACTGCCAAACCTTGAAGAAGAGATCAAGATCCTCATGATTCCTACAGACAAGAATGATGACAAAAACATTTTTCTTGAGTTGCGTGCAGGTGCAGGAGGAGACGAAAGTGCTCTTTTTGTGGCCGATGTCTTCAGAATGTACTCACGCTATGCTGAACAGATGGGCTGGAAGATAGAGATCGTCAGTACCAATGATGGTACGTCTGGTGGATACAAAGAACTCATTGCCCAGATCAAAGGGGATGGTGTGTATTCACAACTAAAGTATGAAGCGGGAACACATCGTGTTCAACGTGTACCAGATACAGAAACACAAGGACGGGTACATACGTCTGCCATTACAGTTGCTGTTATTCCTGAAGTGGATGATGTAGAGATAGACATCAAGCCTAATGAGATCAAAATGGATGTATACCGTTCAAGCGGATGTGGTGGTCAGTCGGTAAATACAACCGATTCTGCAGTACGTTTAACGCACATCCCTACAGGTATTGTTGCAGCCATTCAAGATGAAAAATCTCAACACAAGAACAGAGACAAAGCAATGAAAGTTCTTAAAGCAAGAGTCTATGAAGCAGAACTCCAAAAACAACTTGATGAAACATCAAGCCAGAGAAAACTTCAGGTAGGATCAGGTGACCGTTCAGAGAAGATCAGAACCTATAACTACCCGCAAAATAGACTAACGGACCACCGTGTAGGATTAACTCTCTATGCCCTGGATGATATTATGAACAACGGTAATATGAAATTAGTGATAGACCCTCTCATTGCCCATGCACAAACCGAAGCCATCCAGGAAGCAGGTCTCTAAGTCATGATCGAATTTGAGCCGCTTAAAAGTGATAATGACCTAAAAGATGTGATCAAATCTGCCTTCGATGCAGACCTTTCACTCTCTGGAGCCTGGGGCTATTCACAAGAACTGGCAACGATCATTGAATCTACAGAGGTCTCTCTTAAGCAATTAGAACATATGATAGCCTCCATGCGTACCTACATAGAGATGAATATGACCCTGCCTGAAGAAGCACGTTTTGGAAGCATCAACCTCAATGAAATACACAGAGAACAAGAAAATGTTGGAAATCTAGTATACGACAAAGTGACCTACGAGATCACCGCTATGAAAGAACAGACTTACAACGCATTTATCGCAGCATATAAAGAAGGTTTAGGAAAAGAAGATTTTGACATTACAGAACACTTTGATCAAAGAAAAAAAGCCACGCTTACTAGAAGTGTCGTCTATTGGTTTGAAATACATCAGGCACTTGAATCCTAATCTTCACTTTCAAACTCCACTTTGCTTTTAAAATCTTCCCATTCCATCACTTTATACTCACCGCTGTAAATATATTGTAACAACAGTGAAAATATCTCTATATCCCTATAGCCTATTGCGCCGTAGACAATACTGTTATTACCATCTACGAAGCCCACAGTAGGGTAAAAGCTTATTTCTAATGATTGTGCATACCTATGCTTGATTCCAGTAAAATCACGATGCTGTATGCTACCCTCATCATCAATACCTATATCCACAAAAATAAAATATTTATCTATCGCATCTTCAATCTCATTATTTCCTAATGTTTTATAGATCATTTGCTCACAAAAACCACATCCATCTTTATGAAAAAAAAGTAAAAGGTGTTTATGCTCTTTTTTTGCCTGTAAAGAGAGTTGGTCAATATCAATGCTTTTTATATCACTAAATATAGAGGAGGTAAAAAAAAGAAGAAAAAGAAGTGTTGTCATCAAAGAGTGAAACATACACTTCCTTTGTTGTAAAGTTAACCCATAGACTCTATAAGTGCATGGGTTAGCTTTATACTATCCACCGACCCTAAGGTCGTATAGATACGTTAAATCATTATTTGATTTTTTTGTCTTCAGTAACAGTGTTACCTTTAAGGTCTGTCCATGTGATCTCAACTTTATCACCTGCAGCAGCACCTTTAAAACTAAATTTAAACTGTGGATTTTTAGACCAGAACTGGCTTGTAGATACATCATATACTACTTTCCCGTTGGCTTTTGCAGTAATGTGTGTGATGAAGTTTGCATCAACACCTTTTTTCTTTGCTTGATCATATGTAAGCATGTCATGTTTTGCCATTACTTTTACATTAGTTACATCGCCTTTAAGCTTTGCTTTTATTTTCATATTACCCATGATATTCCTTTTTCTTTCTATTTCTGTTTATATGTATTAAGTTTTAAGACCTAATCTAGCTGGTTGAGGGAAAGGATTAACCTTCACATCCACCAAGAGCAACTTCTAGTGTCACATTACCTACATAGAACTTACCATCAGTACCTTCTACGATCGCAGTGATTGTACCAGATTTTTTCATTTTGATTTTCATCATATAATCCACGATTCCACCTTCTGGTACATCAAATACACATAC
>NZ_JBATIY010000189.1:0-1732 GCF_049668085.1 Sulfurovum sp.
AATAAAATTGTCATAGATCCAATCACAAGAATTGAAGGCCATTTACGCGCTGAAGTGGAGATAGATGATGAAGGTATCATTAGAGAAGCCTATGTCAGTGGACAGCTTTTTCGGGGTATTGAGATCATTTTAAAAGACAGAGACCCAAGAGACGCAGGACTATTGGCCGGTAGGATCTGTGGTGTTTGTACCAATTCTCATTTTAGAGCTGCAGTCAGCACTGTTGAAGATGCGTACAATATAGATGTTCCTAAAAATGGTGAGATAATCAGAGATCTTATGTCATTGGCACTTTTTATTCAAGATCATGTGACACATTTTTATCATCTTCATCTTTTGGATTTTGTAGATGTGACCAAAGCGTTAGAAGCAGATCCAAAGATGACCAGTAAAACAGCCCACCTCTATTCATCTAAACCGTATGCAAATTCTCATTCGCACTATATTTATGTCAAAGAAAAACTAGCAAAGTTTGTAGATTCAGGAAGACTGGGTCCTTTTTCTAACGGATATTGGGGTCATAGTGAGTATAAACTTACTCCTGAAGAGAATTTACTACTGCTTTCGCATTATCTTGAAGCTTTAAAGTTTCAAACTGATATATCAAAAGCCATTGCTATTTTTGGTGCAAAGACACCACACCCTCAAACTATAGTGGTTGGCGGTGTAACTTCTGTAGCAGATATGTTAAATCCCCAGAGATTAAATGAATTTATCTTTATCCTCAAGGAGGCCAAAGGGTTTATAGACCGTGCTTACATACCTGATATGAAACTTTTGGCAACTGCTTATCAAGATGAGATAAAAGCTGGTTCTGGTCGTAGCATCGGAAATTTCCTAAGTGTTGGTGGATACTGTTTTGATGACGAACATCAGCTTTTTGAGAGTGGTGTCATCTATAACCATGATTTTGCAAATATAAAACGTTTTGATGAGCAATTGATCACCGAAGAAGTAGAAAGAGCATGGTATAAAGATGACCAGCCCTACTACACTGACCTCAACGAAGATGGAACACTCAAAACTGCCAATCCAGATGACAAATACTCTTGGATCAAAGCCCCAAGATACAATGGAAAAACCATGGAATCAGGTCCATTGGCAAGAGTACTTATCTCCTATAAACAAGGAAACAGATTCATTAAACCATTTGTAGATGAGTTTTTAGCGTTTTGTGAGCTCGAGCTCTTAGATCTTTCCAGTACCGTAGGTAGAAATGCTGCCAGAGCTATAGAGACAGCATATATCTCTGAATATATCTTCAAATCTATTAACAGGCTTCTAGAGAACATCAAATATTATGATACTGAGACATGGAGCAAATATACTTTTGAAAGCTTACCACAAGAGGCAAAAGGAAGGACATTTATAGAAGTTCCAAGAGGTGTCTTGTCACACTTCATCAATATCGAAGATCAAAAGATCAAAAACTATCAGGTGATAGCACCCACTACATGGAATGCCTCACCCAAAGACAGTAAAGATCAAAGAGGTCCTTATGAAGAGGCCCTTATAGGGATAAAACTCGATGATCCTTCACGGCCACTTGAAGTTTTAAAAGTGTTACACTCCTTTGATCCATGTCTTGCATGTGCCGTACATGTCATTGATATAAAAGGTAAAGACCTTGGAAAGTATAAAATCAATACAGGTTGCTCTCTCTAAAAAGATCTTATTTTTTTAAACTGCTGAACCACTCTAGTTCATCTAAGGTTTCCCATGGATACTCAGG